>JAURWH010000062.1 GCA_030655055.1 bacterium | reverse complement strand
AAACGACTGGATTCATTTTTGACCTCTCTCCTGCCTCTCCCCTGGAAGGGGAGAGGTCAAAGTCCTCCCTCCCCTCCCAGGGGAGGGATAAGAGGGAGAGGTCACTTTTGTGGCTCCCCGGTTATCTTGTACATCCCGTACTCTTTTTTCTCTATCTTAAAACCCTGCTTCAGCAAGGCCTCGCAGGCCGCCAGGCGCACATAATCGTCCTCGTCATCCAGGGCTTTCTTCAGGGACTTCACCGCCTTCTTGTCATTCCAGCCGTCCAGGCCCCGGGCGGCGCAGGCCCGGATCTCGAAATCATCGTCCTTCAGCGATTTCAGCAGGTGCTTGAAAACCTGTTCCTGGCGGATGGGGGCGATTACCTTCAGGAGATTTATCTTCACTATCCGGGCTTTGGATTTCTTGTGAACCATCAGGCTGTCCAGATGCAGGGACAGGGAGTCCGGGGAATAGTTCTGCAGATTCTGGAAGGCCAGCGAAGAAAGGTTGGAGTCTCCCAAAATTTTTATCAGGGCCGGCTCGGCCGGATAATAGACCGTTCCCAAAAGTTCCGACAACGCGCTTTCCCGGATACCTGCCGGTTCCTGCCCCAGCAGGGCCGCCCATTTGGCCGGGCGCTGTTTGGGTTTGGCTTTTTTGGCATCGCTGTATCCGGTGATGGCCTTGGCATAAGAAGGCAGAGAGGTATCGGATAAGGTCACCACACCCTGTTTCCCGCCGAAAAGACTGTAACAGCTTTTGGGGTTGATCTTGTTCTTGGACAGATAGCTGGCGGATGCCGTACCTGGCGACAAGAAGAACAAAACCTTTTGCCCTTCGGTCAAAATGCGCTTGGCGCTCTTATACTCGTCGGTCTGCAGGATGTAAATGGCCCTGTCCTTGGCCTTGGGATTTAACGGGCCTTTTAGGGACTGTTCCCGTTCCACCTTATAAAGGTAATCGCTGGTGATCACGCTGTCCCGGGACTTGGAGTTGACCTTGGCGGCAATCGGCCGGATCTCTTTGACCGTACCGTAAACTATCAGCTTGGCCCGGTCGATCTTCTCGCCCAGCAGGTACTCCTGGTTCAGCGCGGCATAGACGCAGGAAAATAGCCAAAAGAAAACCGCTGAAATAAGTATAATTTGGGATTTGGGATTCGGCATTTTAATGTTTGATGTTTGCATTTTGCATTCTTGCCCTGAGTCCGCAGCATTGGACCGAACGGTTTCCTCTTAACATTTGTTTTCTGCCTTTTGATTTCATATTTCGCATCTCATTCGTACCGTATCGCCTCTATCGGATCCAGCCGCGAAGCCTTGTAGGCCGGATAAAGGGCCGCCAGGAAGGTTATCAGGATGGTGGCAGAAGAGACCAGGACAAAGTCCCCGGCCTGCATCTGCACCGGCAGTTTGTTGATGAAATAAACGTCGGCCGGCAGGTTCACGAACTGGTATCTGGCCAAAAGCAGGCACAAAGAGTATCCCAGCCCCATGCCTAGGACGGTGCCGATGCCCCCCACCAGCAGCCCCTGGAACATGAAGATCTTCATGATGCTTTTGGAGGTGGCCCCCATGGATTTAAGTATCCCGATCTCCCGGGTCTTCTCGATCACCGTCATGATCAGGCTGCTGATGATGTTCAGGGCCGCTACGATGATGATCAGGGCCAGGATCAGGAACATGGCCGTCTTCTCCAGCTTCAGGGCCGAGAACAAACTCCAGTTCAGGTGGATCCAGTCGTTGTAGCGGTACTGCGGACCCAGCAGTGCGGTGATCTTCTTGCCGACCTCCGGGGCCTGGTAGATGTCATTTATCCTGACCTCGATCCCGGTGACCGCCGGGCCCATCTCCAGAAAACTTTGGGCCTGGTCCAGCCCGATGTATCCCAGGGTGGAGTTGTACTCGTACATTCCGGCGTCAAAGATGCCGGTCAAAATGAAGCGCCTGGTCTTGGGGATCAGCCCGAAGGGCGTGGCTTTCATGGACTGGGACGAGGTTACCGTCAGGGTGTCGCCCAAATAGGCCCCCAGCCGGTCGGCCAGGTCCAAACCAAGGATGATACCCGGCAGTCCGGTGGACATTGTGTCAAACTTCAGTTCCCCGGCCACCATGTTCCTGGAAATGTCGGTGACCCCGTGCTCCAGCTCCGGATCCACCCCCCGCAGCACCAGCCCGTCCACCTTGTCCCTTTTGGCCACCATGCACTTGGTGTAGATGAAGGGAGAACTGCTGATAACCTCGGGCAGGGCGTTGATCTGGGGAACAAGCTCCCGGTATCCGGTAATGGGCTGGTTCTGGTATTTCAGCACTATTACATGGGCGGTGGTGCCCAGGATCTTGTTGCGCAGCTCGGTCTGGGCCCCGTTCATCACCGAAAGCACCGTCAGCAGGGCGGCCACGCCCACCGTCACCCCGGCGAAAGATAGCACGCTCATCACCGAGATGAACCCGGTGCGCCGTTTGGCCTTGAAATATCTTTTGGCTATGAAAAGTTCGTAGGACATCTGTCAATTCACAATTTTCAATTCACAATTTGGAAATTCCGAATTGTAAATCGTAAATAGTTGGTTATTCAGGTTTCATGGTCGGGAAGAACACCACCTCGCGCACCGTCTCCGAGTTGCTGACGATGGCAAAAAACCGGTCGATGCCCACCCCAAAACCCCCGCAGGGCGGCATGCCGTGCTCCAAAGCTTCCACGAAGTCGGCGTCGTACATCTGGGCCTCGGCGTCGCCCTTTTCCCGAAGCCTGGCCTGCTCATCGAACCGGGCCCGCTGGTCCAGCGGATCGTTCAGCTCCGAGAAGGCGTTGCCGATCTCGGCCCCGGCGAAGATGGGCTGGAAGCGCTGGGTGTAATTTGGCCGGTCGGCGTGTTTCTTGGCCAAAGGCGAGATGTCCAAAGGATGGTCTATCAGGAAACAGGGCTGGACCAGGTTGGGCCGGATCATCTTCTTGTAGAGCTGGTCTATCAGCCGGCCCCGGCCCAGCTTGGGATCGGGCTTGATGCCGTGCTTCTCCAGCTCGGGTTTCAAAGATTCGGCGGTGGGGAACTTGTCCAGATCTATCCCGGCCTTGTCTATCAGCAGCTGGCGGTAGTCGTAGCGGGGCCAGGGACGGTTGAAATTCAGGATCTGGTCCTGGTACTTTATCTCCAGCGTCCCGAAGGTCTCCTGGACAATGTGGCAGTACATCTCCTCGGTGAAGTCCATCAGCGTCTGGTAATCCACGTAGGCCCAGTAGAACTCCATTAAGGTGAACTCCTGCAGGTGCTGGGTACTCATCCCCTCGTTGCGGAACACCCGCCCGATCTCGTAGACCTTCTCGTATCCGCCCACGATCAGGCGCTTCAGGTGCAGCTCCAGAGAGATCCGCAGGAAAAGGTCCAGGTCCAAAGTGTTGTGGTGGGTGATGAAGGGCTGGGCATCGGCCCCGCCGGGAACCAGCTCCATCACCGGGGTCTCCACCTCCATGAAGCCCCTGGAGTCAAGGAAATCCCGCAGGGATTTGACGAATTTGGTCCTTTTGACGAACAGCTCCTTGACCTCGGGGTTGGCGATCAGGTCCAGGTAGCGTTTGCGGAACCGGGTGTCCACGTTCTGCAGGCCGTGGTATTTTTCCGGCAGGGGCAGCAGGGATTTGGAGAGCAGGGTCAACTTCTGGGCCTGGACGGTGAACTCGCCGGTGTGGGTCTTGAACACCGGGCCCTGGACGCCCACGAAGTCGCCGATGTCGTAAAGCTTGAAGGCCTGGTAGGCCTCGGCCCCCACGATGTCCAGCTTGGCATAGCACTGGATCTTGCCGCTGGGGTCGGACAGCTGGAAGAACGAGGCCTTGCCGTGCCCCCGCACCGCGGTGATCCGCCCGGCGATGTCCACCGTTTCCTGGGAAACGATGAACTGCTCGGCGTCCTTTAGTATCTGGGCGGCGGTATGGGTGGCCTGGTATTTGGCGGGATAAGGGTTGATCCCCAGTTTGCGGAGTTCCTCCAGTTTGTGAAGCCGCTCGGCCCGCTCCGGCACTTGTTCAAAATGTTCGGACATATATTTATTCCTTTTAAATTGTTTTCTCGATCAACTAATCAAGCAGCGCCGTTAAAGCCACCTTGTATATCGTCTCCAACCCACGGTCGGTCTTTTTCAAATGGAATTTCGGCTTCCATTGCATCTCAGCCAAAGAATCGCTGATGGTGAACAAGGCGCTCAATTCCACCCTGCGGTATTGCGCCACCGCGAACAAGGCGGAGGCCTCCATCTCCACCGTGGCCACTCCCTCTTTCTGATACTGCCTGGCCTCGGCCACCGTTTCCCGGTAAGGGGCATCAATGGTCCAGCTGGTCCCGGTCTTATATTTGAATTTCAGTCCATCCAGGGTCTTTTTTATTTTTGCCGTAAGCTCTTTGGAAGCGCAGGAATATTTTGCCGGTTTCAGATAATGGTGTGATGTCCCTTCGTCCCTGATGGCCCGGTCGCAAACGATCAGGTCGCCGATCTTGATGCCCTTCTGCAAAGTCCCGGCGGTGCCAATGGAGATGAACTTTTTAACGCCCCAGGCTATCAATTCTTCCACCCGCGTCACTGCCGCCGGAGCGCCGAACCCAAATCCGCCGATCACGGCCACCCGGCCGCCGGTCTCATCCAGTAAAAGCATGCCCCGGCACATTTCATCGGTCTTGGTGGTCTTGTGTTTTTCCAGGATGTGTTTCATCAAGCCCGGCTGGTAGCAAAGGATGATCCCGTCCGGTATTTTGAAACTTGGCCCCCTTCCCCTCTTTTTTTGATAGGCAATGAAGTCATGGGGGGAGAACATCGCTTCCTGGGCGTGCTTATTTTTTAGATTTGGAAACGCCATGTTTATAATTCTGCTGTATTTATGCTGACAACAACTCTATCCTGATCCCCAATGCTCCGTACTTTTCTTCCTGTTCCCGGGT
This sequence comes from bacterium, assembly GCA_030655055.1. Taxonomy (NCBI): domain Bacteria; species bacterium. The sequence goes on along the minus strand of JAURWH010000062.1, from coordinate 7,547 downwards.
ATATATCTTATAGGTGTTTTCCAGCATCCATCCCATAGTTTTCCCGCTGCAGCCCAATTGGTGAAAAGGAACATCCTGGTAAAGACTTTTAAAATCCTTGTAATATAGCAACTCCAGCACCCTTACACTCAATTTTTCCCCGTCTTCCGGCAGTTTGTGAAAAACTATCGTATCACCGATCTTTACCTTTTGCCGTTTTTCGTCATTCAAACGGATCTCTATGACTTTACTGCCAGACCTCATCTCCTCAAAAGGCTCGGACAGCAGATGCATTTTATGTTCCATGTATTTATCTCTAACTGATTTTCCATTCCCTCCCTCTCCTAATGCATTAGGAGAGAGCCGGCACTGAGACTGACAAGTATTATGACAAACGAAAGTGGGCAGGGGTGAGGTCAACAAAAAACACCGGACTTAAACTTATGTTCGGTGTCTTCAGCCTACCTTTCACTATACCTCAGTATCCAGGCAAACCTTCGACCCCGGTTATCCTCCACTTGTCCTTATGCTTGAACTTGACCGCCAAAGCCTGGGGGTTCCCGAACGACCCCAGCAAAAATCCCTGTTCCCCGCCCCGGGAGACAACTACTATGATCTTGATGGTGTCCACCGCCGTGTCATCCTGTACCAGAACCTTCTGGTCATCCATCACCACTTTTACTTTTTCAAACTCCATAAAGAACAGCGCCAGCGCTGTGTCGGCCTTGGCCTTGGTCATGGTGCCCTGGCTGAACTCTTCATCGATGTTGGACATGATAAAGGTCCGGTCCTTTTTAAGGAACGACTTGACCGTCTTCTCCATGGCGGACTTGATCCTGGCCTGCGGACTGAAGAAACTATTGTAGATCGTCAGTCCCATCACAACCAGCAGGACCGCAGCCAGCGCCAGGATTATTTTATTTTTCAAAGCCATTAGTACTAATATTTTGATTTATCCAATATTGCTTTTGCTTTATTACGAATTTCAACCTTTTCATTAGGATCATTTACTAATTTATTTATTGGTTCCTTTATGTTGCAGATTTTGACAACAGATATTAATAACTCATTCTCAAAAGGATCCCCCGTTTCAATAATCTCTTTAGCTATTTCAGGATCTAGTATTAATAGTCCATTCAATGCAAAAAAGCTTTTTTGGTTTGTGTGCTTTTTAAATACCTTTTTTAAATTAGGTATTGCTTTTTTCTCTTTCCTATTACCCAAACATTTCGCAGCTTCAGTAACTACCCCATTACTTTCATCATTCAGAGCATCAATCAAATAGTTGCTGGATCTATCAGTTGTTATCTGCACAAGTCCCCAAATGGATAGCAATCTTATTTCATCATTTTTATTTTGCAGTAACTTTTCAAGCCCAGAGTGATCTTCTTTGTCGTACAATAATTTAACAATTTCGGATGCAACTGGACACGGGAGTCCACCATATGGCCAATGATTCAACCCAACTTTCATAATATATTTAACAAGATTATCAGCAACCCTCGAGTGAATATCTTTACCGCATTTTGACAAAACACCTTCAATGTGGTGGTCTTTGCTTTTTTTCTTTATTATTTTCCCATCGACAGTATTATAATCGAAAATGGCAATATACCAACAACCAGTTACGATTCGAATACCATTAGGCATATCGACAATCGGGTAGATATCGAGCACGATATCTGTTGACTTCATGGGTATTGGAACATTCCGGATTTTCTGTGAATTCAAATCAATTGAATTCAAACCCGTCCCAAACATATCCCCTCTGCGTTCCGCATAAGTGCCGGTACCATTTCTATATGTACCGACATAAAGTTGATCATCATATAAATGCAATGAATAAATTTTATTGTTATTTAATCCCATACCCATTGTATAGTGCCGGTTTGCTTTATTGCTTTGGTCTATCTCAACCACACCGGCCATTGTTCCCAACCATACTTTTTTATCATTTGCTTCAACAATATTAACAGAATCACCATACCAGCTCTCCCATTTTCTTTGAGCCTTATCATACACGCCCAATCCGGTTGTACCGCCAACAAAAATATATTTGGAATTTTCGGCAATGCTATTTGCCGTTTCCGGTATATGAACATCAGTAATTATTTCTGTTGAACTATCAGTAAAATTGTATTTAATAATTGAATGTTTTTTTATTAATTCGAAGTCCATATTAACATATGAATTGATAAGATAGTCTTCATGTATTACCATTGAAAGGGGTCTGTTATCTTGAGGATTGTAATTATCTCTTGCATAAGAATTTATGTAAAACAATAACCCAACTATGACGAACATGTAATGTTTCATCGTTCCCTCATTAGTTTTGATCCACAATTAAAATAACCTCGAATACTTAATATTCCGTAACAACTTAGGGTCAATCGTTCGGCTGAGCGTTCGACTGAGATCACGCCGAAGTCCTGCCGAAGCCCGTGTCCCAATTAAAACCCTGTCAGCCCAGTCTGGCCGCTATCTTGCCCAAAAACTCCTCCGCCATCTTCTCCGCCTGCTCCCGGCTGTCCGCTTCGGCGTTGACATGGAACAGCTCACGGTAGGGATCCGGTATCACCTGCACCCAGTCGCGGCCAAAGAAGAGCTTCAACCCGTCTATCATCTCCCGTTCCTGGTGCGCTTTGGTGTCCTCTATCAGCGCCCTCAGCACCTCTCCCTTTTTGCTCCAGGGGCAGGCGATGTTCTTCCTGGCCAAAAAGCTTTTGGGGATCTCGGAAGAAAGGTCTTCTATCTTTGCCTGGGAAAGGGCCATCATCTCCAGGATCTTGCAGACCGTCAGCATGGCGTCAAAGGCCGGCTGGAACTCGGGGAAGATGAAGCCCGCCCGGCGGCTGGCGATGAATCCGACCTCTTCCCCGGAGGCCATCTCCATCAGCGACCGGTTGTCTATCCGGCTGCGCAGCACCTTGACCCCGTATTTTTGGGCCAGCTCATCCACCACCCGGGAGGCGGTCACCGGCACCGCTATGGATCTGATGGCCTGGCCCTTCATCACCAAAAGCGAGACGGCCAGCAGGGCTTCGTCCCCGCTTAGTATCCGGCCCCGGCCGTCCACCAGGAACACCCGCTCGGCCCCGCTGTCCAGCAGAAAACCGATGTCGGCCTTGAGCGACCTGACCGCCTCGGCCAGCCCGGCCTGGGACTTCTCAAAATCCTCCTTGGTCTTGGTGATCTTGGCAGGGTTGAGCTGGGCGTTCAGGGCCACCACCTCCAGGCCCAGTTCGCCCAGGATGGAGGGAAATATGGTGGCCGCCGCCCCGCAGGCATAGTCTATCACTATCTTGAAGCCGGCCGTTTTGATGGCCTGGGTGTTGATGTAGGAAAGCAATCCTTCGCGGTAGCTCTCGATGGTCCGCTCGGGAAACTCCAGCAGCCCGGTGTCATCGGGCTCGGCCCGCTTGAAATCCTCGCGCAGGAACAGCCTCTCCAGGCTTTTGACCTTGGCGGGCGGCAGGTCCTTGCCGTCCCCGTCAAAGAATATGATGTCCACGAATTTGGAATCGAAGGGTGATTTGCGGGCGTGAATGCCGCCCATCTCCTTGCCTGATTTCAGCTGGTAGCGCAAAAGTGGAATGGGCATGGACCTCAGGTCCTCGGCGTTGACCCCGGAGGAAAGCAGCCCGGCCAGCAGGGCCCGGTTGATCATCCGGCTGGCGGGGTGCCCGTCCCGGCTGGTGGCCACCAGCGCCCCCTGGCCCAAAAGTGCCCCGTAGGCCGCCCCCAGCTTGGCTGCGAACTCCGGCGTCATCTCGGTGTTGGCCAGCCCGGTCACCCGCGGCCCGGCAAAGAATTCCTTCAGCCAGCGGTCGCCCCAGATCAGGCTGGAGGTCAGGATGGAGTCCTCGTCCACCACCTTGCCCGGCCAGATCTTGATGTTCTCCAGCACCTGGGCCCGGGCCCCGATCTGCACCTGGCTGCTGAGGATGGCATTCTGTTCTATTCCCGCGCCCTCGGAGATCCCTACCCCGTCGCAGATGATGGCCCCGTCCACCCTGGCCCGGTCCCCGATGGTGCTGTCGGCCCAGACGATGGAGTGTTCTATAAAGGCATTCCGGCCGATCTGGCAGTTGTCGCCGATCACCACATCGTGGAGATGGGTGCCTTCGCCTACTTTGACGTTCTTTCCCAGGATCACGGCCCCGGAAAGATTGGTGTTCCTGGCCTGGATGCTGGAGCCCTTGCCCACCCAGATGTCCTTGCCGATCAGGTTCAGCCGGTCGCCATCCACGTCCACCTTGACGTTGCCCTTAAGCGCGTCCCAGTGGGCCTGGCGGTATTCCGCGATGTTGCCCACGTCCCGCCAGTATCCCGAGGCCACGTGGCCGTACAGCGGCAGGTTCTTCTGCAGCAGCGCCGGGAACAGGTTCTGGGAGAAGTCGAATTCCCGGGCCTTTGGTATCAGGTCGAAGATCTCCGGCTGGAACATGTAGATCCCGGTGTTGATGGTGTCCGAGAAGACCTGGCCCCAGGTGGGCTTTTCCAGAAAGCGCACGATCCGCCCGTCCGGCTCGGTGATCACGATCCCGTATTCCAGCGGGTTCTGGACCCGGGTCAGGGTGATGGTGGCCAGGGCCTTCTTGTCGGAATGGGTCTTGATGATCTCGCTTAGGTCAAAATCGGTCAGCAGGTCGCCGGAGATCACTATGAACGGCTCCTTCAGCAGGTCCCGGGCCATGCCCACCGCCCCGGCCGTTCCGTAGTCGGCGTCGGGCCTCAGGTATTCTATCTTCACTCCGTGACCGGACCCGTCCCCGAAATAGCCGGAGATGGCCTGGGCCTGGTGGAACAGCACGGCCACTATCTCGGTGATGCCGTGTCCGGCCAGCAGCCGGATGATGTGCTCCATCATCGGACGGTTGACCATCGGCACCATGGGCTTGGGCAGGGTGCAGGTCAGGGGGCGCAGCCGCGTCCCAAAACCTCCGGCCATTATCACCGCTTTCATTTTACAACTCCAACACTATTTTCAAGGAATGATTTTGAATATACCTGCGTATTTATTACGGCTTATTAAAACCATGCAATCAGACCAGTCTTTGTTCACAACAATGTAATAAGGATAATTTATTATATTTGATTTAATGATCAACTCAGCAAACATGTTGTTAATAATATTTAAGCAAGTTATTTTATTTTTTGTAAAGAAATAGATACAATCCCCATTGTTTGAAAACTTTGTATTACTGGAAGATACAAACATTTCCAATTTGACATTTTCATTTTTTAAATCAATCAATACAAATTTAGTTCCTTCTCTAAAGCCAGGTATCATCAGCCCACAATAATCACCACCACCAAAACCGACTATATCTGTATCGTAAACGCAATAGCTAATTGGTATTACTCTTTGTTTTTTATTTCTTATATCTAAGACATTCAGAGCATACCCACTTTCGCCAGTATCGTTTATATAAGCAATTAAATTCCCATCTCTCGATTGTTTTATTGATGGTAACCAGGGACTTTTTACGTCATAATATTTGTCAACCTTACCAATTTCATCTAATATCACTATGCCAATTTTTTCCTTTACCTCGTATTCAAATTCTGTACAGCCATACAATACAACATTCTTCCCGTCATTGGCTACAAATACCTTCGCACGACGCATTGCATCATAAATAGGCGCTACCCAAACCATTTGCTTTTTTGAACTATTAAAAAGCGAGATTTTTACTTCCCCAGACATTCCAGCAAGTTTAGGAACTTTAAGATTATGTGGCCCTTCAATGACAACATAATATTCTTGGTTGGGAGAATATATTTTATTCTTTTCATCGTTACTACGGCCAATACTATCAAAATATGAGTAAGCTTTTATAAAATTTTCTTTAGTACTAATATCCTGAAAAGAATGGATATTTGTATCCGTAGCTAATAGATCGAAGACCTTCGTTGCAATTTTATATTCATCAGCTGCGATGGAATCAGTTTTAATAAGCGTATAAATTTTGTTTCTCTCCATGCCATTTGCTATGTGAAAAACAAAAAGCAATGCAACTATAAATAATGACCTTATCACAGCAACCTCCTTATTCGATTTATCTGCCATGAATACTTATCAACACCAATTATTTTTCCAAATCATTTCACTGGCAATATACTTTCCCGAAAATGTCTAGCCAGCAAAACACGCATCTCTGGGGCCAGTTCCTTACCACGCCGATTCATAGCCGTTTCAGCCGTCTCTAACATTTTCTCTAGCTTATGCTCCGTAAATTTCTCGCTGCACCCCCAGCTGAAGGGCGGCAGATATTTCCTGACCGGACCGCCGAAGACGTTGCAGGCCGTCCCGATCACCGCCCCGGTGTTGATCAGGGTGCCGATGGCGGTCTTGCTGTGGTCGCCTATGTAGCAGCCGGCCTTGATCTGCTTTGAATCCACGTACTTCCCGCCAGCCCAGACCGTGATGCTGCCGTAATTGTTCTTGAGGTCGGAGTTGCAGGTCTGGGCCCCCAGGTTGACCCAGGACCCCAGATAGGCATGGCCCAGAAAGCCATCGTGGTGCTTGTTGCTGTAGTGCATGATCACGGATCCCTCCAGCTCGCCCGCGATCTTGCAATGGTGGCCTATGGACACCCCGGGCCTTAGCCTGGCCCCGTCGATCACCGACTCCGGGCCGATATAGCACGGCCCCTTGATGTAGCTGGGAGGGTTGATCCTGGCTTTCGGGTCGATGATTATCGGCCCCATCGTCGCGTCCAGCACCACCCCCGGCAGGATCTGGGTCCCCTTGCCAATCTTGACATCCTTGCGCTTGCCGATCAGGTGGACGCCCTTGGGCAGCTTGACCGCGCCGTCCTTGATAAGATCGGAGTCTTCCATTATGGCCCGGCTGTTGTAATTGACCAGTTCCCACAGATGGTTGAATATCTCGTCCTTGGTCTCAAAACTCCGCATTTTTTTGGCCAGGGAACTTATGAAGGCCGACGTTGGCTGGTTCTTCTTTACCAGTTCCAAAAGATTCTTATCGAATATCTTAAAGGCTTCGACTGTTTGCCCGGATAGAAATACGGTGTCGGTCTCAGCCTTGTTCAGCCAGTTCACCGTCCGGGCGGTAAGCCTGGCCCGGCCGTTGATCAGGAGCAGGGGAAGCCCGGCCTGGCTTATCTCCTGGCCTTCCAACCCGGCGGCCTTTAAGACCTCCTGCCTCTCGGGCAACACCCAATAAAAAGCCTTCTTGGCGCCCAGCCTTAGGAGGGATGAATGCCTCAGGCAATAGCCTCCCAAAAGCAGACCCCAGACAGGCCGCAGACAGGTCAGGGGATAGAGGCCTTTATAGCCCTCGTCCTCGAAAAAAGCTATTTGTTTCATCGGCGGAAACCCTGTAAATTGTTGGAATTACCCTTTATAACCTTTAATGATACCGCAAAAACAGTATGATTGTCAAACAAAAAAGCGGCGCTTGTGGTAGACTAATGATTATGTCAGGGGTTAACTGATTTGTGATAAAGTCAGGGTATGAGCAAAGAAAGAATCACCCTGACCATGAACGAGTTGCACAAGCTCGAGATCATCCAACGCTCCCTGCGGGGATCGATCAGCGT
>JAURWH010000061.1 GCA_030655055.1 bacterium | reverse complement strand
TAGATCCCCGAAACCCGGTAATCCTTGATCTTCAGTCCGCTCTGGAAATAGTTGTACCACTGCTGCATGGCCTGGCGCTGTTTGGTCTGCAGCAGCTGCTGTGAGATCTGGGGCGCCTGCTGGCTTAGCAGAGCCTGGTCGGGCATGATGTGCTTTTCCACCCGGATCAAATATACCCCGTATTCGGTGGCCACCGGGCTGCCGACCATCCCCAAAGGCTGGTTGAAGGCCGCGCCGAAGAATTCATTGCGGGTGCCCACTCCCGGCACCATGTCATCGCGGGTGATCAGGGCGGTGGTGTCGAACCTGGCCCCGGCGGCGGCCGCCGCCTGCTGCATGGTCTGCCCGGCTTCGATGGCTGATTTTATCTGCTGGGCCAGGGCCTTGGCCTGGTCCATGGCCCGTTCCCTGATGATGGTCATCTTGATGCGCTGTTCCACGTCGGCCAGGGGCTGGATCCCCTCCTTGCGCTTCTCCAGCACCCGGACCACCACCAGCGCCCCTTCGTTCTCCATCACATGACTTACCGTCCCGGCCTTTTCGTCAAAGGCAAAGTTGAGGGCCTCGGGGAATGAGCCCAGTCCAGGAATGTAGGAACCCCGGGGCAGAAAGCCGGTGGGCGTGGCCTGCAATCCTTCGGTCTGGGCCGCCTTATCAAAACCCTCCTGGCTCTTGGCGGTCTTGGCCTGTTCCGCAAAGGACTCGGCCTTGGTGCGCAGCTGGGACAGGGTCTCCTCGCCCGGCTGTATGCGCAGCAGGATGTGGCGGGCCCTTACCTTGAGTTTTCCGGCCTCGGTCTTTCTTTCCTCCAGCTTGACTATGTGCCAGCCAAAACTGCTCTGAAACGGCTTGGAGATCTGCCTGGGCGAAAGCTTGAAGGCCACCTCGGCAAAGGCCGGGTCCATGGTCTCCTTTTCAAAGAAGCCCAGGTCGCCGCCGTTGACGGCCGAACCCGGATCCTCGGAGTACTCCATGGCCAGGGTGTCAAAGTTGGCACCGGGCTTGGCCGCCTGGGAGTAAATGTCGTCTATCTTCAGTTTAAGCTCGGCCAGATCCTTTTCGGTTGGCTCCTTGACCAAAGCCACGAAGGAGATCTTCACCCTCTCCGGGGCCTTGAAGTCGTCCTGATGGGATTTGTAATAGGCTGCTATCTCGGCGGCGGCCACTTCCTGCTGGGCGTTCAGGTACCGGCCCGGATCAACAGCGATGAAGCTGGCCTTGACCTTTTCGTTCTGGTCCTGAAAGGCTTTGATGATCTCCTGGTCCGTCACCCGCACCCCGGCCAGCACCTGCAGGTTCAGCTTCTGCTGGGGCAGCTGCTCCCGCAGCTGGCTCTCGTAATTGTTAAGCCAGGCCAGGTTCTGGGGATTGGAAATGATGGCCTGGTATTTCTGCATGTCGAACTGGCCGTTGGTCAAAAGCTGGGGGTCCTGCATCAGCTCGTTGGGCGGCCGGTTCTTGATGATGCCCACGATCTCCTCGTCGTAGATCCGGATCCCGTACTGGCGGTAGGCCCGCTGCATGATCATGGTGCCCATCAGCCCCTGCCAGGTCTCCTGCTCCATCTGGCGGAAGGTGGCCTCGTCGGGGTCGGCCCCGAACCGGGCCCGGTACTGTTCCCGGCTGCGGCTTAAGGCCTCCTGGTACTGGCGGGTGGAGATCTGCTGCCCGCCGACTTCGCCGGCTATGCCCCGGGCCAGCTTGTCCTGCCTTTTTCCCATATTTCCGGTTCCCATTATGAGATAGCCGAACCCCACCACAAATGAGAATACTACCACCCACATGATAGCCTTCATTTTGCGGCGCATCATTTGCATGACCATAACGATTTTTCTCCCTGCTGCTTATTTGTGCTTGGATTTTTGGTAAAAGTTTAAGAGTTTATCCTTAAATAAGCTTTGGATTAGCATAAACGCGCGAAAAGCTGCCAGACAAGGAACGCGAGTGAAGCGTATCCTCAGCGATACGGTGAATGAGCGTGACACCGTATGGCGGTTTTGCAGCCGTTTATGCCCAAATTGTTATTTGAGGATAAGCTCTCAGTCAGGGTTGCAAGTTCCTAAAGACCCTGACCTTTAATTATAGCTTAAATGGAACGGGGATTCAAGGGAATTTTAGTTTTATGGTTGTCTGCCGGTCGCAAAGGCAAACAGGTCAGCCTGCCGCCAAAAACGCCTTGTAACCCAGATACGAAGCATGCAGGTCAGCCACCGAGACCAGCTCGAACGGAGAGTGCATGGATAACAGCCCCGGGCCGCAGTCCAGCACGTTCATCCCGTGCTTGGCCAGGTACTTGGCCACCGTGCCGCCGCCGCCCTCGTCCACCTTGCCCAAAGCCGCCGCCTGCCAGGGCACCCCGGCCTGGTTGAATACCTTGCGGACATACCCCACGAACTCGGCGTTGGCGTCGCTGGCCCCGCCCTTGCCGCCGTGGCCGGTGTACTTGGTGATGGCTATCCCGAATCCGGCCCGGCAGGCGTTGGACATCTCATGCACGCCCTTGAAGTTCGGCTCCACCGCCGCATTGACGTCGGCCGATAGGGCAAAACTGTTGGCCAGACACTTGCGCAGGCTGCTGTCGGAATATTTGGGCTGGGCCAAGGCCATCAGGTCGCCCAGGAAATTGACGATGAAATTGGCCTGCATCCCGGTATTGCCCTCGGAGCCGATCTCCTCCTTGTCCACGCAGATGGCCACCGCGGTCCGCTCCGGTGTTTTGACGTCGAAGATGGCCCGGACCGAGGTGTAGGAGCAGATCTTGTCGTCCTGGCCGTAGCCGCCCAGAAAGCTCCGGTCAAAGCCCACAAAGCGGGCCGGGGTCAGCGGCACGGCCTCCAGCTCGGCGCTGACGAAATCCTCTTCCTCCATCTTGTACAGCTTGTGCAGGTGTTCCATCACCGCGGCCTTGACCCGCTGCTTGACGTCCTGGTCGGCCACCGGGATCCCGCCGCAGACCAGCAGCATCTCCTCGCCCCGGATCACCTCGCCGGCCTTGCGCTCGGACTGATCCTTCTTGTTGAGGTGGGGCAGGATGTCGGGGATCACCAGGCAGGGATCTTCCGGGTTCTTTCCCAGTGCTATGTCCACGTAAGAGCCGTCCCGGCGGACCACCCGGCCGAACAGCCCCAGCGGAACGTTGACCCACTGGTATTTCTTGACCCCGCCGTAATAGTGGGTCCGCAGCAGGGCCATCTGCAGTTCATCATCCTGGTAGAGCGGGTTCTGCTTCAGGTCCACCCGGGGGGCGTCCAGGTGCGAGGCGATCAGGTTGGCGCCCTGCTCCAGGGGCTTTTTGCCCAGCACCGCCAGCACAATGTTCTTGCTATGATTGAGGGCGTAGACCCGGGCCCCGGCCTGCCATTTTTTCTGCTTCTCCAGCGGCACGAACCCGTGCTTCTGGGCCAGCTTGGTTAAAAACTCCACCGCCAGCCGTTCGGTCCGGCCCTCGTCCAAAAATACAGAATAGTCCTTAGCCAGGGCAAAGAAAATTTTCTTGTCGCTTTCCTTGGCTGTTTCCCAGATCGACTTGGGGTTCATTAAAAGCTTGTGCTCTTTAGCCATGATGGTTCCTTACTCTATATTTGTTTTTGTTTTTTGACTTCATTTTTTGGTCCCCTTGCCCAGTTCCTCGCGCATCAGCTCGGCCCAGGAAGTGGTTGGATATTTTATGACCCCTTCCTCCCAGCACTTAAGCGCTTCCTTGGGATCGGATAACTTGTCCCTGAGCAGCAGGCCCCTATGGTAGCAGGCCTCGGCCGCCAGAGAGGAGTCTTGGGAGGTGCTGAACAGTCTGCCCCAGTACTCGGCCGCTTTTTTATGGTCCCGGGCGCTTAAAGACATTCCGGCCAAACCATAAAGTGACAGGTCGGCCAGCTGGCCGAAAGTGTCGCTTTGGATCACCTGCTTATAGGATATCTCCGACTGGGGGTACTTGAACTGGTTCTGGAGCTTGAACCCTTTGGCCCATTCCTGTAAAAGATTTATTTTATCAGTTTTATGGTCACTAATCAAGAGTAATCGTGACAGGGCATCATTGACCACATCGTTGTCCGAACCCAGCAGGGATGCCTGCCGGTAAAAGGCCAGGGCTCCGTCAAAATCCTGTTCCATCAGGGACTGTTCCCCGGAATGGAAGAGGGCTGGCTGGCGCACCTTCAGGGGCTTGGCGGAATCGCCGAGGACGGAGTAAATTGTCCTGGCGCTGTCGGACATATCCATGGCGATGAAGCATCGGGCCTTCAGGAGCTGGCTTTCGGTCCGCAGAGAATCGGGCCAGGTTCTTTGTTTGCTTTTGATGATCTCCAGCGCTTCGCCTGCCTTATGGCTTTGCTCCAGCAACAGCCGGGACAGCTCCAGCCCGGCCCGGCCGTCTTTCATGCTGCGGTAGACCTGTTCGGCCTTATCGGTTTGACCGTTCTCTGCCAGCAGTCCGGCCAGACGGTGCTGCCAGTAAATTTTATCCGGGGACTCTTGGGAGATGTATTCAGCTACGATGTCTATGGCCAGGCCGGAGGAAAGGCCGGGGGAATTCAGCAGCCGCCGCAGGATCGTTCCCGAAACATTTTTGTCGGAGATCCTTTTGCAGCGGTCCCAGGCCCGCTTAAGATCGGAGCCTTTAAGGTAAAGCCCGGACAGCAGTGCCTGCCAGGCATCGCTCTTGGACTCCCCGGCATCCTCCAGCAGTTTGGCTGTTGGCAGGTAACCGAACACCGGGGCGATCTCTTCTATCTTAAGCCGGGCAATATCGGGCAGGGTTTCAAAAGTGACGGCCCATTCAGGCAAGGCCTGGGGGTAGCTTAATTGGGCCGAGTAGATCTCGGCCAACTCCCGGGCAAAGGCCTTTTTGTTCTTCAGGGTTTTGCGGCTCCAAAGATATAGCTTCAGGTGCTCGTCCTTGGCCCCGGTCTGCTGGAGGATGGTGGCCGCCTGGCGGAACTGGTTTTGGTCCTTGACCGTTTTCAAAACTGTCTGGTATTTTTCCAACGCGGCGGAATGCTTGCCGGCCTTGGCCAATGCCACGGCCTCCTGCCACAGCTTTTGGTCAAGTTTTTGAGCCTGGGTGGAAAAGGCAAGAGTTATAAATATCAAGAATATGGTAAGTTTTATATTCATTACATTGTTAAAGACATTTTCATAATGCTTGTTTTTTTCATTTCTCATACCTCATCTGTATTTTTGCACCATTTTTATAGGTTAAAATAATTGTGTTATCATTTTTATTGATAGTATAATTATCCGGCTTTTCTGTTATGCTTTGTTTTACAATATTACCTTTCGTGTTTATAGTAATGACTTCTTGAAATACCAACTTGCGGTTTTGTGATTTCCCTTTAACAATAACAACTACGCCATCATCATTAAACACTTGTTCTGCAGCAATGACATTATTTTCTGTAAATAGTTCCTTGGAAAACAGCACACTGTCTTTTTCTGCATCCATATAAATAATCCGCTTGCCGTCCCTGCTACGTAGCATTAAATATTTATAATTATCTGATTTTCCAAATATCGTATAACCATTCCAAACCCATTTGGTATTGCCCATCTTGTCGCAGGCTTTTATTGAGCGGCCACTGTCTGTAGGAGTTGTAATATGAAACAACCGGTTATTTATCCAGCCAAATCCAGTTTGAACACCAATACCTTTCAACATTGTAAGTATTTTGCCGCTTTTATCTAACACCCACAATGTCTTACTATAGGAATTTATCAGGCATAGCTCACCATTGGGTGAAATGTCATAGCTCTGCACACCGTCTGGTTTAAGATATTCCCAATTACCAATCTCATTTTTTTGTTTATCATATATTTTGACAATTATGCCAGTCATTTCCAGGTCGCCCATATAAATCTTATAAAGGTATTGGCCATTTTTACTCCATACTTCCGTGGCACCTTCATTTATTGTTTCTTTTTTTCGCCATTCTATGGTACCGTACTTTTGAGCTAACGCACCTGTAATATATAAAGCACTTGTGATCATACCCACAAGCACAAATAAAGTGATATTGCCTATAGTTTCTTTGTTTAATCTTAATGACATGGCTGACTCCTTTTATTTATTTGCCAATAGAACTTTATAGTTAATCTCCGTGTCACTGAGCGTCTGTGGTGTTTCACTGCCCCAGCGACCTATAATACTTCTCCAGCAATTCCCTGTACTCCAGCGGATACGGCTGGTTTCTCCAGTCCGGCAGATTCTTCCAGGCCGGGTCTCCCTGGTTGGGCTTTGCCGGAAAGCCCGGCGCCTGATATTCTCCCGGCTGGGCCTGCCGCTGGGGAGAAGTGTCCTGCTCCTTTAATGAATGCCCGGCCGAAAGCATTCTGGCCAAGATCTTCTCCTGCCGTTCTATGGTCTGGCGGTCAACATTATTCTTCTTCAGGTCCTCCACCACCTTCTCCATCTCCTGCGCCAGGTCGTCCAGCTTTCCGGCCTGGTCGGGCCGGCCCCCGTATTTCTGGTTGAACTCCTCCATCCCCTGGCGCACCGCCTCCTGCTCGGCGGCCAGCCGGGCCATCTGGCTGCGGGCTTGCTGGGACATCCCGCCCTGCTCCCCATCCGCCCCGGCGGACATGGGCATCAGTCCCTGGCTGGCCTGGTTGATGTTCTGCTGCATCCCGGACATTCCCTCCAGGTCGCCCATCATGTCGCCGGACCCCGAGGACCCACCGCTTTTGGAGGAGGACTGGATCAACGCCGCGGCCGACTGGTTCAGCAGACCCTGGGCTGCCTTGCCGCTGGTCCCGGCCTGCTGGCCCCGACCTTCGGAAAGGGACTGGGCGGAGTTCCCCATCTGCTTCCCTGCCTCCTGCAATGCTTGGGCCGCCTGGGGCGAAAGAAGGAAGTTCTTCCGGGTCAGTTCGTCCAATTTCTGTTTGACCCGGGAAGCCTGTCTCTGCAGGACCTGTTGTCTCCAGGCCAGCTCGGCCGGGTCGTCTGAACTATTTTGGATCCTCTGGTTGAGCTGTTCCTGCTGCTGGGAAAGTTTTATCAATTCCTTGGCCTTGTCCCGCATGGCTTTTGAGGCCGCCTTGCTGCGCTGGGAGCCCATGGTGTTCTTGGCGCTCTGCAGTCCGGCCGAAAGTTCGGTCAGGTCGGTCAACGCTTCCTGCTGAAGCTCCTGCGCTTCCCGGTTCTGCTTGGATTCCATCTTCTGCCCGGCCTGGCGCATCTTTTGGGCGGTCTTCTGTTCTTGAGCCTTTTGCATGGACTGCTGCATCTTCTGTGAGGCCTCGCGGTTCCCCTCGTTCATCTGTTTTGACAGTTCGTTCATCAGCTGAAGTGAGGTTTCCAGATCCTTGGCCAGCTGTTCCTGTCTTTGTTTGAGGTTGTTAGAGGCTTCTTTGCCGGGATCTTTTACCAGACTGTCCTTGACCGCCTTCTGCTCCGCCGCCATCCTGTCCGCCTCCTGTTTGAGCAGGGACAGCATCCGCTCCTGCTTGAGTTCTTTGAGCGAGGAGATGGCCGCATCCAGTTTTTGCTGGAACTCCTCCTGGGACAGCTTGAAATTCTCCAGGGCCTGCTCTATCTGTTTCCGGTCCATGTTCTGAAGGGCCTGCTGCATCTGCTCCATCGACCGGCGCATCTCCTCGCTGGCCACCTGGTCAAACAGCTCTTTCAGCTCGGCCAGTTTCTCCACGGTCTGGGGATCGAACTTAAAGCCCTGGGCTTGCCCTGAGATCGAATCGTGACGAGCTGCCGAACGGGCCTGCTGTTTTACGTCCTGACGGGCCTGCTCGGCGGTCTGCTCCATCCGGCTGACCAGCTCCTCCTGCTTCTTCAGGGCCTCCTCCACCGCGGCCTTCTGCTGCCAGTCCATCTTGCGGTTCTCCTTCACCGCCTGGCTTAAGCGTTCCATCTCCTGTTTCAAGGACTGGTTCTGCTTTTGGGCCTGGTCCAGGTTCTGCTGGTAGGCCGAGTCGGCCTGGGCCGCCGACTTGAAGAATTCCTCTTTGGTGGGCACCCGGAATTTCTGGATGTTGGACTTTGAGCTTTTGGGGCCGCTGACCGCATCGTTGTCCCAGACCTCGGCCCAGTATAGCACCGAGTCCCCCGGCAGCAGGAACGACTCGGAACTGTTCCAGGTAAAGAATATCTGGGTGTCGGAAACGGCAGGATATATTTTTAGTGGGTAGAGCTTCTCGAACTGAGTATCCCGGATATGAAGCACGGCCCGGCTCAAGCCGTAATCATCGGAGAACCTGAGCTGGATCTCCGCCGGCAGCGTATATGCTCCAGAGCCGGACAATAGTCCGCCTGTGGCGGGCATTCCCTCAAGCAGGGGGCTTTCATCGGCCGGGGCCAGGATCCCGGCGGCGGGCCGGGCGTCCTCCAGCGCGGTGATGGCATATTCCAGGCCGTGCAACAGGGTGTCCCCGGTCCCGCCTTTGGCCCATAGATGGTATCGTGAATCTTTTTGAACCTTAAAACTCAACTTGAACAAACTATCCTTGATATCCTGGGCATCGCTTACCAGGCCGTCGTCGTGGATCATCCCGGCTGCCTGCAGGGGCTGGCTGGCCCGGGCGGTCAGCGAAACTTTGGTTCCCCGGGGTGCGGTGATGCTGCCGTCGTTCTCCTGAACATACGGGCGGATGCCGGTGTAGGCCGGGGGGGATATCTCCAGCCTGAGATCGCTCAGGGTCAGGGGCTGGTAGACCTGAACTGAATATTCTGCGCTCTGTCTGCGGCCCTGGATGATGCGGTAGCCAAAGGCTTGGCTTACATTCTCAGTCCTGGCGGACAAACGGCCGCTGCCGGCATCCTGGAATTTTATTTTTTGAGACTGGTTGTGTTCCTGGATCAGCAGGTCAAACCTCGAACTGACCGGGTTGGCCAAAGACAACTCCGCCGTAAAGTTTTCCCCCCGGGCCAGCCGGACATTACCGGGCAGGATCTGGACCCCGTCCCAGTCGCCGCAGATGCCGTTGGGATCATGGAACCTTTGCCAGGTCAGTTTGCATGAACCCGGCCAGATCAGCATGGCCAGGGCCATTACCGCAGACAATGCCAGCGCTGCTCCTTTAAGTTTCGGTGACGGGCCGGGAAATATTTTCTTGTGGTCAAGCTGTTCCAGCGCTTTTTCCATTTTGTCCTGCAAGGCCAGTAACAGGTCCGGGGAATAGCCCTCTATGGACAGTTGGGCATCCTCCCACTGCAGTGCGGTGGACAGTTCCTGGCGCAGTTCCGGGACCCGGGCTTCGATCATGGCGGCGATAGTTTTAGGGGAGGCCGGTTTGAACAGGCGATAGAGCAGGTAGATGACGCCGGCTGCGGCCAGGGACAGCGAAGACCTGGCTGCAAAAGACCTGGCGCCGGAAGGCAGGATCAGCAGCACATCCAGGCAATGCCATAAAAGCAGCCAGCCCAGGGAAAGGAGCGCCGCCAGCCACAGCTGTTTTCTGAGCAGAGAAACTCTGTACCTCTGACCGGCCTCTTTCAGTCCTGGATTTACAATGCCTATGTTGTTGTTGTCTGTCACTGCTTATCTCACGGCCTGGTCAGCGCATACCACAATATATTGATCCCCACCTTGACCGCCTGCTCCCGGGTCTCGGGCGGGTCGTTGTGGTCGTTGGTCCAGCCGTCGGAAATATTTGTGTTAAAAGTGTAAAAGACCACCAGCCGCCCCTGGTAAAATAAACCGTAGGCTTTGGGCCGCCCCTTTTCGTGCTCGTGGATCTTGGGCAGTCCGGCGGAGAGATCATAATAACAGGTGAACAGCGGAAAATCCGGCGGGAGTTCCTGCAGTTCGGCCTCCGGGAACACCCGCTTCAGCTCCCGGCGGAAGGAAACATCCATCCCGTAGTCGTCATCGGCGTAAAGAAAGCCTCCCGAGGTCAAAAACAGCCTCAGCCGCTCCACTTCGCGGGCCGTGAACTTTATCTCCCCATGCCCGGTGATGAACAGGAAGGGGTGCAGGAACAGGTCGTCATCGGCGGCCGAGAGCGAGACCTTCCCTGCCTGAACGCTGACCCCGGTGCGGGCCGAGAATTCCTTCAGCAGATTGATCTCCTCCTCGGGATCGTTGTACCAGTCGCCGCCGCCGCCGTA
>JAURWH010000060.1 GCA_030655055.1 bacterium | reverse complement strand
TTGTGATATATTATTTACTGGAGTTTACTAACTTTTACAGCATTACTACAGCCTAAAAACATGCCTAAAGAACTCAACGAGATAACCGAACGGATCTCCCTGGCCGGTATCGACCCGGTGAACCTTTTGGGGCCTGGGGATTCCAACTTAAAGGTGATCCAGCATTCCTTCAAGGCCAAGATCTTCGCCCGGGGTGACGAGGTCATCATCAAGGGTTCAACCGAGGAGCTGGAGGCCATCACTTCCCTGATACTGAATCTCAGAGCCCGGGTGGAATCGGGCTCGGTGCTGCAGGAGCGGGACATAGGGCTGGCGATCAGCCAGGCCGGCGAGCGGCACCGGGACATCCAGGAGCGGGGGACCGTGGCCGCCCTGGCCCTTAAAAAGCTGATCCGGCCCAAATCGCCCGGCCAGTCCCAGTATCTGGACGCCATCAAGGACCACGACCTGGTGATAGCGGTGGGGCCGGCCGGAACCGGCAAGACCTATCTGGCGGTGGCCGCGGCGGTGGCGGCCTTGAACGAACGCCAGGTGGAGCGCATCATCCTCTGCCGTCCCGCCGTCGAGGCGGGAGAATCGCTGGGTTTTTTGCCCGGAGATTTCCGGGACAAGATCGACCCCTACATGCGGCCCCTATATGACGCCCTGTACGACCTGATGTCCCCGGAGAAGGTGCGCCGCTTCATGGCCAACGAGATCATCGAGATAGTGCCCCTGGCCTACATGCGGGGCCGGACCCTGAACAATTCCTTCGTGATACTGGACGAAGCCCAGAACGCCACCCGCACCCAGATGAAGATGTTCCTGACCCGGCTGGGCTTCAACTCCAAGGCGGTGGTCACCGGCGACGTCACCCAAATAGACCTGCCCCGCAACGACAGTTCCGGCCTGGTGCACATCCAGGAGGTGCTTTCCCGGGTGGAGGGAATAAAGTTCATCAACCTGTCGGAGCGCGATGTGGTGAGGCACCACCTGGTGCAGAGAATCATCCAGGCCTACCAGAGCAGCAGCCAGAACGAGGGCCGGGGACAGAACCAGGACGAAAAAACCGGGCCGTCGGATTAAATTTCAATTTATTTTCATAAGCGATACTAAAATGAAAAATAATTTAATATGGGCTTTACCACTATTAATATCAATAGCCCTTTTATCGTTTTCATGTAAGAAAAATGAATATTCTATAAACGTTTACCCAACAAAAGACACGTTTATGGAAGGTGAGGACATAAACCTCAATATTAAAATTATTAATCTTACAAATGATAGCATAGAAGTGCCTGCTATTGCTGCTTTTAGAGGTTGTTTCAAATTTGATCTAAGGAATTCGAAGGGCGAAGCAATTATGTGCAAGGAGCTATATACTGATGTAATAGATTGGAGGATGAAAATAGCACAAAAAGAAACAAAAAACATCACTCTTAATTTACTACAATCCTTTCGCATAGAATATAAAAATTGTATATGGGGTATTTTGCCCAAGGATACTTATACGTTCAAATTAGAATACCATCCGAGATATAAACATGACCTTGTACCCTTTAACAAGACGATTAGCTTTAACATTGTCAAACCGGATAGCTCCGAACTTGAACCATATAATTTATATATTGAAGCACAAAATAATTATTGGACTTGGGTAAACCCGGATAAAGATAAAGCCTTAAATATTTTTAACGAAATTATACAAAAATATCCCAATAGTTATTTTTCCCAAAAAGCTGTTGAAGGTAAACAATGGATTCTCCAACATAAGTAGATATGTTTTCCATATGATAAATAATGAGCCCTATTAGCAATCCTTTATAATATTTATGAAGATAGATTTTAAAACCAAACTCCTCAATTTCGCCAAGGCCTTCTGGCCCTTGGACGCTCCGGCCCGCAAAAGGCAGATCTTCTGGCTTAAACGGGCCGCCATCGCCTTCGGCCTGCTTTTGATCGTGGCCAACCTGTTCTCCCCGGCCCGCCACGACGAGCTGGAGCTTAAGGAGGGAAACACCAGCAACCACGACATCGTGGCCCCCTTCGACTTTCCGGTGCTTAAGTACCCCCAAGAGCTGGCGGCCCAGCAGGACAGCGCCGAGCTTAACGTCCTGGCCATCGCCTACCGCAGCCCCGAGGTGGACAACAAGATCCTGGGCGACGTCGACCGTTTTCTGGTAAAGCTTTCCTCCCTCCGGGAGGAGGACGAATACCTGGCGGTCAAAAAGAAAAGGCTGGAAGGCTGGGGCCTGGGGATCTCCCCGGCCACCGTAAATTTGTTATTGTCCCTGCCCGAGCTTTACCCCTTTCAGCAGGGCCTCCATTCCATCTGCCGCCAGACGGTCTCCACCGGCATCCTGCCTTTAAACGACGAACAGACCCGGGGGCTGGGGAACCAGATAGTGATCCGGGACCAGGATCAGCTGAAGCGGACGCCGGTGCAGGACCTGGCCACCGCCCAAAGCCTGCCGCTGCTGATGAAGATCAAGGCCGAACAGGCTTTCCCAAAGTCGGCCCCCCTGGCCCAGGCTGCCGCCGAGGCGGCCTCCGGACTGCTGGTGCCCAATCTTAACCTGGACCTGGATGAGGTGAACAACGCCCGGGCGCTGGCCCGCCACAATGTTTCCCTGGCCGTGGGCCAGGTGGCCAAGGGGGAGCGCCTGGTAGCGGCCTACCAGAAGATCGACGCCCCGGCCGCCCAAAAGCTCTACTCCCTTAAGGTGCGCCTGGACGAGATCGCCCTGGTCTCCCGCCAGGGAGGCTGGCGGTATCTTTTGACATTGCTGTCAAGACTTTTGGCTTTGGGATTCTTCCTGGGGATCCTGATCATCTACCTCT
>JAURWH010000059.1 GCA_030655055.1 bacterium | reverse complement strand
AAAGCCCGAGTTCAGACAAGCCCGTCATCAACGAGAAGCGTAGCGCCCGGAGAGTTTTAAGCGACGAGCTTCTTCTTTTGGTTCTTCTCTTTTTGGCGGTACAAAAAGAAAAGAACGTAATTAAGCCAATACCTGCGTTTTCACCAAACCCGCCATATTCTTTCTACTTTTCCTGAGCAAGTTATATAGGCATATAAATCAAGTTAATCCTGTCTTACCTACGGTCGTAGAGTTAGTGTTACCCATCAGACTCCCTGGGCCAGCCGCTCGGCCAGCCTGGCCGGCAATCCGGACTTCAGTATCTTTTGCTGGGCCTGGGCGATGTCGTATTCCACCCGCCGGATGATCAGCTCCCGGCGCTGGCTGTCATAGACCGCATAGCAGGCCCGGGGGTCGCCGTCCCGCGGCTGTCCCACGCTGCCGGCGTTGATTATGTAACGGTTCCCCGGCTCCAGCCGCAGGTATTCCCGCCCCGCCATCGAGCATTCCCCGTCAGGGCCCAGCCGCCAGAATATCGGCAGGTGTGAGTGCCCGATAAAGCAGAGCGGCAGGGAAAAATGCTCGAACTGGTATTCGGCTTCGTCCATGGAAAGTATGTAGCGCCATTCCTGGGGTTTTTCCGGGGCCGAATGCGCCGCCACAAAGATCCCGTCTGGCCAGGATACCTCCTTCAAAAGGGGAAGGTCATACAGCAGCTTTTTCTCGGCGGGATCCAGGACCTTGGAGGTCCACTCCACCGCCCTGCGGGCATTGGCGCTGAAGAAGGAGGTCTCCAGCCTTCCGGCCACCCCGTGATCGTGGTTCCCGGCCACCACGGTCCGGCACAGCTCCAGCGTCTCCCGCAGGCAAAGGCCGGGCTCGGCCCCGTAGCCCACGATGTCGCCCAGGCAGATCACTTCATCCGGCTGTTCATTTTTCAGGCTGGCCTTGACCGCGCTTAAGGCCTGATGATTACCGTGGATGTCCGAGATGATGGCATACCGCATAACTTCACCGTAAATGAGTTTTGGGGTTCAAACCTGTTTTGCCATTTCCTTGTAGACATTGTCCAGGATGCCGTTGATGAATTTCCCGGACTGCCCGTCCCCGAATTTTTTCCCCAGTTCAATGGACTCGTCGATGGCCACCTTGGGCGGCACCTCGGCCTGCAGGTACATCAGCTGGGCCACTCCCAGCCTCAGGATGTTCCGGTCCACCACCGCCATCCGGGAAAGCTTCCAGTTCTTGGCCGAACGCTCGATGACCTGGTCGATCTCCTGGATATTTCCGGCCACCGCCTGAACCAGGCTGATGGTAAAGTCTATGGCCTGGCCGGAATTCCTCTGCCGGATGTCGTACAGGGCCTCCTCCGGCGGGATACCGGTAAGCTCCATCTGGTACAAAGCCTGCAGGGCCAGCTCCCGGTATTTATGCCTGGTGCTCATTTGCTTTTGCCGAGCTTCTGGTAGAGGTCGGCCATCTCGATGGCGAACAGGGCGGCCTCCCAGCCTTTGTTGCCGGACTTGCTGCCGGCCCGCTCCAACGCCTGTTCCAGGTTGTCGGTGGTCACCACCCCAAAGATGGTCGGCACGCCCGAACTCATGGACACCTGGGCCACGCCCTTGGCCACCTCGGCCGCGATGTAATCAAAATGAGGGGTGTCGCCCCGGATCACCGCGCCCAGGCAGACCACGGCATCGTAGCGCTTGGAGGCGGCCAGCTTGGAGGCGGCCCCCGGGATCTCAAACGATCCCGGCACCCAGACTATGTCTATCTGGTCAGCCTCGGCCCCGTGCCGCAGCAGGCAGTCCTGGGCGCCCTCCAGCAGACGGGCCCCCACCAGATCGTTGAACCGGGAGACCAGCAGGCAGAACCTTTTGCCCTGGGCATTAAGCTGGCCTTCATAAACCTTGTGCTTCATTTTCTCTCCTTTATTAAGAAACAATGTTCATCTAATTTACTTCATAACCCACTGTGAAATGAAATCTGTTAAATCAAGCTATATGTAATTATTCACCCCTACGGGTTATCGTCACTTTGCATAAGCACCTAAATTCTTTTTAAGTCGATCCTTTACCGATTGCGTGCCGTCGACTGAAAATTCCTGGCCGGTGATCATTTCAAAGAGGCGGATATACCGGTGCGACAGTTCGATGACGAGGTCATCAGGTGCGGACGGTAGGATTTTATCTTTATAAGGGTCGCAATGCTCCTTGAACCAGAGCCGTAGAAATTCTTTGTCGATATTCTCCGGTTCCTTGCCCGCGGCTATCCTCGATTCGAATGTTTCTTTTATCCAATAGCGGGAAGAATCGGGCGTATGTATCTCGTCTATGAGACAGATCTCTCCTTTGTCATCAATGCCGAGTTCGTATTTTGTATCTACAAGGATCACTCCGTTTCTGGCCGCGAGCTCCGTGCCCCTTTTAAAGAGGGCGAACACGATTTTTTCCAGTTTCTCCCAGGTCTTTTTATCTATTAGCCCTTTGTCGACAATTTGGGCGGCCGAGATCGATTCGTCATGGGCTTCTGATTTCGTTGTCGGAGTCAGGATCGGTTCCTTGAATTTCTGGTTTTTCTTCATTCCATCGGGAAGGATGTTGCCGCATATGTTTCGGATGCCTTTTGCGTATTGTGCCCAGGCCGAGGTATCGGTCGAGCCCGTAAGATAGGCCCTCATGACGAATTCTACTGGAAAAACCTTGCATTTTTTCCCTATGGTCACATTCGGGTCCGGGATTTTAATGACGTGGTTCTTTACGATATCTGCGGTATTTTCAAACCAAAAGGCGCTTACCTGGTTCAGCACCTGGCCTTTAAACGGAATGCTAGCCAAAATTCTGTCGAAGGCGCTTTGACGGTCCGTGGTGATAAAAAGGAGTGAATCACCCAGATCATAAGTATCGCGGACTTTATCCTTTCTGAACCCGGGCAATTCCAGAAATGAGGTGTCATCGAGACAGTTCTTCAGGTTTTTTTGAATGGTTTCTTTGGATATCATGTAAGGCTCCTTAAGAGATGGCTTAGGTTCTCAAGTAGAATCAGAACATGTTCAGTTGTTGACGCAGTTGCCAAAATCCAGCATGTGCCCCATCTTCTCCTGTTTGGTCTTGAGGTAGCGGAGATTGGAGGGATTGGGGCAGACCGTCACCCCCACCCGTTTGGAGATCTTCAGGCCGTAGCCCTCCAAAGCCGTGATCTTCTGGGGATTGTTGGTGATCAGGTTGATGCTGGTCAGCCCCAGGTCGGCCAGGATCTGGGCCCCGATCCCGTAGTCCCGCTCGTCGGCCTTGAAGCCCAAAGCCAGGTTGGCCTCCACCGTGTCCATGCCCTTGTCCTGAAGCTGGTAGGCCCGCAGCTTGTTGACCAGCCCTATGCCCCGCCCTTCCTGCCGCATGTAAAGGAAGACCCCGCTGCCCTTTTTGCTGATCATCTTAAGGGCCGAGGCCAGCTGGTCGCCGCAGTCGCAGCGCAGGGAGCCCAAAATGTCCCCGGTCAGGCACTGGGAGTGGACCCGTACCAGCACGTTCTTTTTGCCCTTGACCACGCCCTTTACCAGCGCCAGGTGGTGGTATTTCTCGATCAGGTCCTCGTAGACCACCAGGTTGAATTCCCCGTATTTGGTGGGAAGCTTAAGACTCAGGATGTTCTTGACCAGTTTCTGCTTGGCCCGGCGGTACAGGATCAGGTCTTTGACTGTGACGATCTTTAGTTTGTGCTTCCGGGCAAAGGCGAACAAGGCCGGACCCTTGGCCATGCTTCCGTCGTCGGACATGATCTCGCACAGGATGCCCGAAGGATACAGCCCGGCCAGCCCGGCCAGGTCGGCCGCGGCCTCGGTGTGCCCGGCCCGGCGCAGCACTCCGCCCTCCACCGCCTGCAGGGGAAAGATGTGTCCCGGGCGGGCCAGATCGGCCGGCTTGGCCTTGGGATCGATCAGTACCTTGATGGTCCGGGCCCGGTCCTGGGCCGAGATCCCGGTGGTGGTGCCTTTGACCGCATCCACCGAGACCGCGAAGTTGGTGCCGAGCTTGGAGGTGTTGCGCTCCACCATGGGGGAAAGCTTCAACTGCTCCAGCCTGGCCGCCGTCAGGGAAACGCAGACCAGCCCCCGTCCCTCCCTGGCCATGTAATTGATGGCTTGGGGGGTGACCTTGGCCGAGGCCATCACCAGATCGCCTTCGTTCTCCCGATCCTCGTCGTCCACCACCACGATCATCTTGCCCAGCCGGATGTCCTTCAGCGCTTCGGGTATGGTATTGAATTTCAGTTTTTTGTTCATTAAATTCTCTTGCTAATTGTTTGCACTTCTTCCGAACCACATCAAACCTTTACCCCATTTATACCTTTATACCTTTATACTTTTATACCTTTATACTTTTATACCTTTAATTCCTTTACATCCTGCCGTTAAGTATCGACTCCACGTATTTTGCCATCTGATCCAGTTCCAGGTTGACCCTGTCCCCGGTTTTGATGTTTTGCAGATTGGTATTTTCCCAGGTATGGGGAATGACTGCGGCCTTGAACCCCCGGACGGTCTTCTGGGCCACGGTCAGGCTGATCCCGTCCACCGCCGCCGAGCCTTTGGTGATGATGTATTTCAGGTATTTGCTATCGGCCGAGACCTCGATGGTTGCGCCCTGGCTGCTTTTTAT
>JAURWH010000058.1 GCA_030655055.1 bacterium | reverse complement strand
TCAAATCAAATCTATCCCCCCGGCTGCTGGCCCAGATCAAGCGTCTTGACCTGAAGGCCCGGATGGTGGTGGAGGGGTTTTTGACCGGTCTGCACAAAAGCCCCTATCACGGTTTCTCGGTGGAGTTCGCCGAATACCGGCCCTACCTGCCGGGTGATGAAGTGAAAAGGATCGATTGGAAGGTGCTGGCCCGGAGCGACAAGTATTTCGTCAAGGAATTTGAGGAGGAGACCAACCTTAAGGCCTATATTCTGCTTGACAGTTCGGCCTCCATGGGTTACCATAGTCCAAATGTGGCCAGCAAACTGGAGTACGGGTCCTATCTGGCCGCGGCCCTTTCATTTTTGCTGCTTTCCCAGAACGACGCGGCGGGCCTGGCCCTGTTCAACAGCCGGCTGCAGAGATACCTGCCGCCCCGCTCCCGGCGCAGCCACTGGCACGCCATTTTGCAGGAGCTGAACCAGGTCAAACCCCAGGGCCGGACCGGATATAAGAAGATCTTTCAGGAACTGGCCGGGCACCTCAAGCGCCGGGGCCTGCTGGTGCTGATCTCCGACCTGTGGGGCGATGATGACGAGATCATCAATTCCCTGAAAAATCTCCGCCACCTGAAGCACGAGGTGCTGGTGTTCCACCTGCTGGACCCGGACGAGGCCTCTTTTCCCTTCAAATCCGAAGCGGTTTTCGCCGACATGGAGACCGGGCAGGAACTGCAGATAAACCCGGCGGACATCAAACAGGAATATCTTAAGTCCCTAAAAAAGAGAACAGATCATCTGGCCCGGGAATGCCGCCGCCACCTGATAGACTACCAGGCCATCGTGACCGACCAGCCTTTCGACCAGGCCCTGCTGAGATACCTGCACAAAAGGCAGAAGCTGGGGTGAAAAACATCGGGAAAGAACGCGGATCATATTTGACATTTATTGACACTGAAAGGAATCTACAGATTATAGATACTGCGATAATTAATGACATTTTTACTGGGGCAAAAGATTCATCCAGGGTAAACAAAACAGCAACGTTTATCGGGAGGAAGCCAGATGTCAAAAATGAACGAACGCAGGACAGAGGAACGCCGCCGGGGGGACCGTCGCCGGGAAAGGCAGGCTGAGAACGGGCCGGGGAACGGGAACGACCGCCGGCAGAAGAATCGGCGGGAAAGACCCCGGCGTAAAGACTACGACCAAAAATAGGAGGGCCGGCCATGAAGGAAAGCAAACTGGTGGTCCGCTATCTGAACGGACGGGTGGCCAAGGGCCGGACCCTGGATTTTTCCTCCACCAAGGACAGTTTTCATATTATTTCGGACGACGACCCTCAAAATCCGGTCGAGATCAGGCTGGGTCAGGTCAAGGCGGTATTCTTTGTCAAGGATTTCATCGGCAACCGGGATTATGACGAGCGCAAGGAGTTCGATGGCCATAACCAGGTGCTGGGGAAAAAGATCCAGGTCACATTCAACGACGGCGAAGTGCTGACCGGACGGGCCGAGGTATACATGCCGAACCGCAAGGGCTTTATGCTGTTTCCGGCCGATCCCAAGTCCAATACCGAGAAAGTATTCGTGGTCAACTCTTCGGTAAAGGAAGTGAAATTCCTTTAAGGAATCGTTGCTTCAACAGGAACAAATCACAGGTAAATATTATTTAGAGATAGGGAACTGAATAAATGAAAAATGCGGGCATGCTGTTTTTAACTTTTTCTATCTTAACCGTTGTCGCCTGGGCCAGTCCCATCCAACAGGGCCGGAATTTCGGACTGGGTTTGGTGGCCGGCGAGCCTTCGGGGCTTTCCTGGAAGTACTGGCAGGGCTCGACCAACGCCTTTGACGGCACTCTGGCCTGGTCGTTTTTGGATGCCGGATATTTCCGGGCCAATGCCGATTACCTTTGGCACAACTACCAGGTAATAGAGGTGGAACAGGGCAAGATGCCTCTTTATTACGGCGTCGGCGCCACCTTGTGGGGCGGCCATTTTCATGACCGCGACGGGGCCAATATCGGGGTCCGGGGGGTGGTGGGTTTGGAGTACATCTTCAGGGATGCTCCGTTCGATCTGTTTTTGGAACTGGCTCCGACCCTGGACCTTGCTCCGGCCACCGGTCTTTGGCTACAGGGCGGTCTGGGAGCCAGATATTATTTTTGAAATTCAGGCTTAAAGGAAAATATAAAGGGCTGGAAGCTTTGCTTCCAGCCCTTTTGGCATGATGCCGTAATACTCTATTTTAATACTTCGATCATTTCCCGGTGTATCTTCCCGTTTGTGGCCAGGCATTCCGGCACGTAGATGCTGAACTTCTGTCCCTTAAAACCGCTCAGCTTTCCCCTGGCTTCAGTCACCATCAAAGACGCGGCCGCCATGTCCCAGGTCTTCAGCTTCATCTCCCAGAACCCGTCGAACCGGCCGCAGGCCACATAGGCCAGGTCCAAAGCCGCCGAGCCCGGCCGCCTCACCGCCTGGGCCCGCTTGATGAATCTCCGGAAGTTGTCCAGATTGTCTTTTCTGGAATAATGGACATCGTAGGGGAAGCCGGTGGCTAAAAGGCTTTTCTTCAGGACCGGCTGGGAGGATACCTTTATCTTGTTTCCGTTGATCCAGGCGCCCAGGCCTTTCCGGGCGGTGAACAGTTCGTTCAAATTCGGATTGTATATTGCGCCCAGCACAACTTGACCCTTAAACTCAAAAGCGATGGAGACGCACCAAAAGGGGAAGCGGTGGGCATAGTTGGTGGTGCCGTCCAGCGGGTCTATTATCCAGCGCCGGACAGACCGGGTGCGGTCCCGGTTTGTTTCCTCGGTCAGAATGTCGTCGCCGGGGTAATTCCGGCGAAGCATTTTAACCACCAGGGCCTCGGCTGCGCGGTCGGCCTGGGTCACCAGGTCGATCTCGCCCTTGTATTCAACCTTCAGGTCGCCCTGGGACATGGCCTGGAGCAAATGACCGGCCTTTTTTGCGGCCAGCACCGCGGTCTTGAATTCTTTGTCAAACATCAGGTAGTGTGTCTTATTATTAAAGGCGATGGTAAACAAGGGGATTTTATTAGGAAACCATGAAACCAGGAATACTATATGAGGGAAACGTTTATTCCTGGGATTCCTGCCTTCCTTATAAATATTATTTCAAGGTATATTCCATATCTTGTGCATCTGCCGGATAATGCTGACATGCTGAAGCTGCTCTCCGGCCAGGGCCTGGTATCTGCGGACCGTCTGCATTTCCGGGGCGTTCGGCCCTTCGGCTGGCTGGAGAACCAAAACCAACTTTTTGTCCACAGCGGCTATCATCCGGGCGGACTGTTCAACTTCTTCTGTCGTGGTTTTGTCACAGATGACCAGTTTGACGAAGGCCTTGTCTCTGGCGGTATGCAGGAACTGTTGCTGTACGTTCCAGATGTCTTTCCCGCAGGCAGTGGGAGGCTTGATGTCCATGGCCACCACGTCCACTCCGGAGATTATGGTTGCCAGTTCTT
>JAURWH010000057.1 GCA_030655055.1 bacterium | reverse complement strand
CCGGAAAACGTCACCCAATAGGGAGATTGGCCCAGTGATTTGAATATCTTCGTATAATCTTCAACGGCAAGTTCCGGGACCGGCTCATCCCAGATGCGGCAGGTTGCGCAGCGGTAATTGCAGCGGGTGGTCAGGCTGATTGTATAATTGAAGGGTAATACCTTTGGCCGGCCGGTGGCCCGGAAAAGCCGGTAAAGTATCTGGGCCGTGAACAAGTTCATCAGCGGCCCCCGATCTGCTTGGTGGAAGAGGCCATGGGCCAGATGAAAGGATTTCTTTTCAGTACATGGAAATCGATCCAGGCCAAAAGCCTGGCCAGGGCTTCCAGGGAAACCGCCCCGGCTAAAAAGGCCAGCCGGCGGGGCGACCAAGACAGTTCGTCTTTAAGCAGGGCCAGCACTTTTAGATTGTTCATGGTATCGGGAAGCTTCCAGTCCGGCCTCAGTATTTTCATATGATGGTAGCCTATCAGGTGCCGGCGGCGGACCTTGAAGAAATCGGCCAGGTTCTCCGGGCCGCGGTTGTAAAATACCGCTCCGGGAACATACCTGCTTTTAAATCCCTTTTCCAGGACCTGCATCACTATCCAGGTCTCGTCAGTTGCTGTGTCCACCGGGATCCCGTCGATCACCTTCCGGAAGGCCACCGCCTCTCCGGCCTTGAAACCGTTCAAAGCCAGCCGGTGATGCAGCCTCCAGAACAAGCCAACATAATAACCGATGAAATCACCGGGATCGTTCAGTGGTATGATCTGCCCGGCCGCCACACCGGTTTTGGGGTCGTCAAATGCCTTGAGCATTTCCTCCAGCGCTCCTGGCCGGGGCAGAATATCTCCGCTTAACATTACCAGAATAGGGGAAACGGAACTGCTGATGAACAAATTGACCGCCGAAGCCTTTCCCTCCCTGCTTTCCTGCACCAGCAGGCGGATCCGGTGATCAGCTTTCATCTTTTTACTGACAATGTCCGGAGTGCCGTCGGTGCAGCCGGAGGCAATGACGTTGATTTCCTCCAGGATGTAACCGGATGAATCAAACATTAAAAGGCGGTCCAAAAGTTTTTCAATATTGGCCGCCTCGTTATAACACGGTATGCCGATCGAAAATTTCATAAGGACAATGTCCTTAACACCGAATCCCGGACGGATTCCGGGGTCAGCCCTGACATGCAGACGAGATCGTGACAATAAGCTTTATAGCAGGGAGAGCACTTTGCCCCGGCCGAAAGTTTTTCGCCTTTTTTGTACAGGTCTATTTCCTGGCTGCAGGTGGGACCGAACAGGGCCACCGTTCTTCGGCCCAAAGCGATCCCCGAATGCATGCCCAAAGTATCGGCGCTGACCAGCAGGTCCAGGGCGCTGATGACCGCCGCAAACTGGCGCAATTCCAGGCTGGTCCCGGGATTGATGAAGCCGGGGCAGCTTCTGGCGATGGCCTGGTTCAGCTGGGTCTCTTCGGGGCCGCCCAACAGCAGCAAGCCGATGTCTTTATGCCCGGCCAAAAGCCTTCCCAGCTTGACGAAATGATCTTTGGGCCAGCTTTTGGTGGGAAAGGCCCGGCCGGTTCCGGTGTTGATCCCCACCAGATGCTTTTTGCCCTTCAACCGGGGGAATTTATGCAAATGATCCTTTGCCCAGGAAAATTCTTCGCCGGTAAGATCAAGCACGTACTGCTGCTGCCGGTATTTAAGTCCGCAGGCCTCGAGGATCAGCTGCTGATAACTTTTTTGGTTCACCTTAAACTTAAGCCGGTCCGATAGTCCCAGATTATAGATGTATTTTGACCCTGCGTTCAAGGGGATCAATTGACCGAGTGATCCCAACCCAAATCCGCATTTGCGCCCGGCCCGGACCTGCGAGGCCAGACCGGCCAGATGGGGTTCCTTGTCCAGGCAGACCGCCAGGTCATATCTTTGGGATAATATTTCCACCGTTGATCCCAGGGTATAGGCCAGCAGTCTGTCGATGTGGGGGTTCCCCTCCAGCAATGGCATGGCATCCGGGGCAGTCAGCCAGGTAAGGCGGCTTAGGGGGTATTTTTGTTTTAAAGCCGCAGCCAAAGGAGTGGTGCGCAATACATCACCCTTGGCAGCGGTCTTGATCAGCAGTATATTCCCCTTCCAGGGACGGTACTCACGGCACGATCGGCAGTCCGGGTTGAGCGGGCAGGGCTTGTAGCCCAGAAAATGCCGGCAATCAGGCTTGGGAAACGGCATCATCGTGCTTCAGTTCTTTAAGTTTGTATTGCAGGGTGCGCAGGCTGATCCCCAGCTGATCCGCCGTCTGGCGGCGGTTGCCCTGGCATGATTTTAAGGTGGCGATGATCAGGTTCTTCTCCATCTCCCTCATGGACTGGCCGGAAACCACGGCGGCAGGTCCGGACCTGACTGTTTTGATCTGATCCGGAAGATCTTCCAGGCGGATGGTCTGGCCCTTGGCCATCACCACGGCATAGGAAATGACGTTTTCCAGTTCCCGGATGTTTCCCGGCCAGCCGTAATCCATCAGAACGGCCAGGGCTTTGTTCTCTATCTGGTCGATGCCTTTGGACTTGGCGGCGGGGGCGGTCTGAAGGAAATGCCGGCAAAGCAGCGGAATGTCGCTCTGCCTTTCCCGCAGGCTGGGCAGGTTGATGGTCACCACATTAAGGCGGTAGAAAAGGTCCTCCCGGAACCGGCCCGATTTTACCTCCTGGATCAGGTCCCGGTTGGTGGCCGAGATCACCCGGACATCGACCCGGATGCTCTGGGTATCCCCTACCCTGCGCATCTCGCCGTCCTGCAGCACCCGCAAAAGCTTGGCCTGAATGGCCGGGGAGATATCGCCGATCTCGTCCAGAAAGAAAGTGCCGCCATCGGCCATCTCGAACAGGCCCA
>JAURWH010000056.1 GCA_030655055.1 bacterium | reverse complement strand
GTTTTTATTGCAGAAGCACTTAGTGCTGAATTCTATTTAAATAACATAGTTAGGCCTGATGATATAGTAATTACTAAAAATATTGAGAATAATGAGGATCTTTGGATTTCTATTTATACCCTGCCAGGGATTGACGACTCGCTAAAATTATATAAAGCATATAAAATCCCGAATACTTTGATTAAAAATGATTTTAAATTAAAACCGGGTAAAAAAGTAACACTCTTAAAAAACTCAAAAATAGTTGGTATTGACAAGATAAATTATTTTTATATTAAAAATAGCGAAGGGAATGGCGAACAATTTATATATTTTAACCTTGTAAACCATGATCTGATCGATAAATCTAATGAATACCTTATAATAAATTTACCCGATACCTTGAAGCATAAAGATGATATACGTGAAATTCTGTTAGGTAAGTTCTCTATTCAGGAACAAGACAGTTTATTAAACAAAATAACAAAACATTTAGCAGATAATTATAAAACCAATCCCGTTAAAGGATTTATTAATTCAATAGTAGATACGACAAAGCATGACATCAATTACATAAAAAAGCAAATATCTGACAATTATTACATTGAGCATTACAAATCAACAAATAACAAAAATAAAATAATTATATTACAATTCATGTCATTGAATAACTTAAAAGAGCATTTTATGGTTATTCTGAATGATTCAAATATTTATGTGTTACCGCATTCAATATTTCAACAGATATTTACGATAGCTGATGAAGTATATATTTCGCGCATGGGTTATACACCCAGCACAGGTGCCGCAAGCATAATATTATATAAAATACAAAATTCAAAATTACTTGAAATACAAAGTGATTACTCATTTTCGGATTAATTACTACGAACCGGAAAACCAAGTTTAGAATATAAACGTTTTATCAAAAGTAAATAAATCTGCGAAAATCTGTTTAATCGTCCGACGCCATAGCAGGCTTACTTGTTTGCCGGCTTTGGCCGACGGCGTCTGCGGATAGAAAGAGTATCTCATGAACTGGAAAATCTTTGGCGCCGCTTTCGTCACCCTGTTCCTGGCCGAGCTGGGCGACAAGACCCAATTGGCCGTAATCACCATGACCTCTGAATCCAAGAGCTGGCTCTCGGTCTTTTTGGGCGGCAGCCTGGCCCTGGTCTGCGTCACCCTGATAGGGGCGCTGTTCGGACAGGCCATTATCAAGGTCATCCCGCAGAACATCCTGCATTACATCGCCGGGGGGCTGTTCATCGTGATGGGCATCCTGGCCATTCTCGGTAAGCTATAAACCACTTACCCACTAAAAGGCACTAAAATCCACTAAAAATTATTTTAGGGTTTTTCGTGTATTTCGTGGGCAAAATAAAACGGAGAGACAAATGAAATTTGCAGCCAAGATGGAGAAACTGAAGGTCGAGACAGCCTTCGAGATGATGGCCAAGGCCAAGAAGCTGGAGGCCGAGGGCAAGAAGATCGTCCACCTGGAGATCGGCGAGCCGGATTTTGACACCCCCAAGAACATCAAGGAAGCCGCCAAGAAGGCCCTGGACGCCGGCAAGACCCATTACGGGCCCTCGGCCGGCCTGCCCGAGCACCGCAAGGCCATCGCCGAGTATTACTCCAAGCAGATCGGCGTCCAGTACGGGCCGGAGAACGTGGTGGTGACCCCCGGCGCCAAGCCCATCATGTCATTCGCCATCACCGCCCTGCTGGAAGAGGGCGACGAGTGCCTGGTGCCGGACCCCGGCTTTCCCATCTACCAGTCCATGGTCAAGTTCAACGGCGGGGTGCCGGTGCCGCTGCCGCTGCGGGAAGCCAACGATTTTAGGCTGGACGTCAACGAACTGAAATCCAAGATCACCAAGAAGACCAAGCTGATCATCATCAACTCGCCCCACAACCCCACCGGCGGGATCCTGACCAGGGACGACCTGAAGGCGGTGGCCGACATCGCGGTCAACAACAACATCCCGGTGCTGTCGGACGAGATCTACGACCGGATGATCTACGAGGGCAAGTTCGAGAGCATCGCCCAGTTTCCCGGAATGAAGGACCTGACCATCATCCTCAACGGCTACTCCAAGACCTACGCCATGACCGGCTGGCGGGTGGGCTACGGCCTGATGCCCACGGCGCTGGTGGAGCACATGGCCCAGCTGATGACCAACATCAACTCCTGCACCGCCACCTTCAGCCAGATCGCCTGCATCGAGGCCCTGAAAGGCCCGCAGGATGAGGTCACCGCCATGATGACCGAGTTCAAAAAGCGCCGGGATTTCATCGTGGAACGGATCAACAGGATACCAAAACTGTCCTGCCGCAAGCCGGCCGGGGCCTTCTACATCTTCGTCAACATCAAGCAGACCGGGATGGATTCCCGCAAGTTCACCGACTATTTGCTTAACGACTGCGGGATCTGCGCCCTGGCCGGGGCCAACTTCGGGGCCGAGGGCGAGGGATACGTCCGCTTCAGCTACGCCAACACCATAGAGAACCTGGCCGATGCGGCCGACCGGATAGAGAAGGCTTTGAAATAACGGGGATGCTTTTATAAGGAAACCAGGAAGGCAGGAACGTTTAAATATTCCGAGGTTAAATTATGCCAAAGACCAAGGGCACCGGGATCAATTGGCTGCGGGACATGATCGAGGCCAAAGGACCGCAGGCCGAGCAGGCCCTGGCCAAGGCCCTGAGCCCGGAGGATTTCATGGCCTACCGCACCGCCATGCCCATCAGCTGGTTTCCGGAGGAGGCGGCCACACGCATCTATTTGGCGGCCGGGAACATCCTGTTTGCAGACAAGCCCGACATCAGGATCGAAGTGGGGCGGGGCATGGCCAAGTCCAACC
Organism: bacterium; assembly: GCA_030655055.1. Lineage (NCBI taxonomy): Bacteria > bacterium. The sequence goes on along the minus strand of JAURWH010000056.1, from coordinate 7,925 downwards.
TGAACGGGATATACAAGCTGCTAGTGCCGCTGGCCACCATTCCCTTCATGATGAAGCAATCATCGCGGTTGTGGCGCACCTACCACGATACCGGAGTTACATCGGTGGAAGAGTTCCAGGGAGAGAAGAGGATCATCTTTGCCGTGAGTGATTTCCCCGAACTGCCGGTCGAAATGCGCCAGGTGCTTCGGGGGTACATCATGGGGCTTTCGGAACTGGTGGGGGTCAAGAACGTGCGGGTAGCCCTGGATGAAAGCAACCCCAATTCCTGGAAATGGACCATCACCTGGGAATGATACTACGCTAAAAATAATCTGTGATCTAATAATGACTGACAACTACCTGGCCTGGTTCAAGGCCATCGACATCGCCCTGCAGAACCGCAGGGACTGCCATCTGCTGCTTTCCAGCAACGTCTACGAGCCGCTGGATCTGCTGGAGAAGCACGCCAAACAGAACTGGGGAGAGCTGCGCCGGCTGCAGTCCTACAACAACGACTGGGGACACCCGGTGCTCAAACAGCTGATTGCGAAGCGTTACGGGATCAAGCCTTGGGAGATACTGCTGACCAACGGCTGCACCAACGCCACCTATCTTTCCATAATCTCCCAGGTCAAGCCGGGCGATACCGTCATCTGCGAGACCCCGGCCTACCAGCCGATGTGGCAGATAGCCGGGCTTTCCGGCGCGAACATCAAATGGCTGGAGCGGCGGCCGCCGCACTACCGGGTCGATCCCGGCGAGCTGGCCGCCCTGGTTGACAAGAAAACAAGTTTGGTGATCCTGACCAACCTGCACAACCCCAGCGGGGCGCATCTATGCAAAAAGGAACTGGCGGAGATAGCCCGGGCGGTGCGGCGGAAGAACAAAAAGACCCGGATCCTGATGGATGAGGTGTTCCGCGACTTCGAGCCGGGCAAACCGGCTCCGGCCTGCACCATAGACCGGGCCTACATCTCCACCGGCAGCCTGTCCAAGGTCTACGGTCTGAGCCACCTGGAATGCGGTTGGATCCTGGCCGATAAAAAGACCATCGATCATATCGCTCCGTATTTCGTGCTTTCCGACGGCAACGGCTCGCGCTACCTGGAGGCAATGTCGGCGGTGGTGTTTGAACAGCTCGACGCCTACCTGTCCCGGTCGCTGGACATCGCGGCCCGCAACCGCAAGGAGCTGGTCAAGGCCGCCGGGCCGCTGATAAAAGAAGGTTTGGTCTCGGGGGACATCCCGGAACAGGGCTGCATCTGGTTCCCCAAAGTTACCGGTTTCAGGGATGCCGGCAAACTGGCGGACCTGCTGGCAAAAAGATACAAGGTCTATGTGGTGCCGGGAAGGTTCTTTGGGGATGCAGGCAGGATAAGGATCGGCTTCGGCAGCCAGCCGGAGGCGTTCAGGAAAAGCATTGCCGCCTTTGCCGGGGCGGTCAGGGAGATAACTAAACGCTGAATGGGGTTGAAATCGGAGTGAAATTTTGTTATCATACTTAGTTGTTAGGGTTTAGGGTTTAGACATTAGGGTTTAGTATTTAGTTTATGGGGCTGTAGCTCAGTTGGTAGAGCGGTACGTTCGCATCGTACAGGCAGTGGGTTCGAATCCCATCAGCTCCACCATATTTAAAATGAGAACCCAGGGCTAACGAAGTTAGCAGGGTTCTCCGCCGGCAGGAATGCTTTGGAGTTGGGCGGCGGCGGATGCGCCGTAGGCGCAGAATCCCATCAGCTCCGCCATTATTCCTTCGTGCCGGGCTTTAGTCCACCGTAGGAGGGCACCATACAACATTAAATGAGAACCCAGGGCTAACGAAGTTAGCAGGGTTCTCCGCCGGCAGGAATGCTTTGGAGTTGGGCGGCGGCGGATGCGCCGTAGGCGCAGAATCCCACATCATTATTCCTCCATGCTGGGCAGTAGTCCGCCGGAGGAGGGTCAGCTCCACCAGACTACGTCCGCCTGCGGCGGACGTAGTCTGGTAAGCCGGCCTTCAACACAGATTTGAATCAACAATATTAATATAAGGAGTTTGATATGGCAAAGAGGGTTTTCAATTTTTCGGCCGGTCCGGGAATGCTGCCCGAGGCGGTTTTGAAAAAGGCCGCGGACGAGATGCTGGACTACCAGGGCTCCGGGATGTCCGTGATGGAAATGAGCCATCGCTCCAAGGTCTATCAGTCGATCATCGACGGGGCCGAGAAGGCTATCCGGGAACTGATGAACATACCGGCCAATTACAAGGTGCTGTTCCTGCAGGGCGGGGCCTCCATGCAGTTCGCCATGATCCCGCTTAACCTGATGAAGAAATCCAACAAGGCCGACTACGTCAACACCGGAGAATGGGCCACCAAGGCCATCGCCGAGGCCAAGCGCTACGGCGACATCAAAGTGATAGCCACTTCCGAGCCGGAGGTCTTCAACCACCTGCCGGCCCTTGATCCCAAGGAGTTCCGCCCCGACGCCGACTATTTCCACATGACCACCAACAACACCATCTTCGGAACCTCCTGGAAGAGCTTCCCCGACACCAAGGGCGTGCCGCTGGTGGTGGACATGTCCTCGGACATCCTGTCAAAAGTGGTGGACATCAACCAGTTCGCCCTGGTCTACGCCGGGGCCCAGAAGAACATGGGTCCGTCCGGGGTGACCGTGGTCATCATCAGGGACGACATGATAGACTTCTCCAAGCCCGAGACCCCCACCATGCTCAAGTATAAGACCCACGTGGAAGGCGGCTCGATGTACAACACGCCGCCCTGCTACGGCATCTACATCATCAAGCTGGTGTGCGAGCACCTGCTGGCCCTGGGCGGGGTGCCGGCCATGCAGAAGATCAATGAGCAGAAGGCCGCCCTGCTGTACGACGCCATCGACAACTCCAAGCTGTTCAAATGCCATGTCCAGAAGAAGGAGGACCGCTCCCTGATGAACATCCCCTTCCGGACCCCGTCCGAGGACCTGGACAAGAAGTTCCTGAAAGAAGCGGCCGAAGAGGGCCTGACCACCCTGAGCGGCCACCGCAAGACCGGCGGGATGCGGGCCAGCATCTACAACGCCATGCCGCTGGAGGGGGTGGAAAAATTAGTGGCCTTCATCAAGAAGTTCGACCAGGCCAATCAGTAGCTCTTTTTACGGCATCGCATGTCAGTCTAAACCGTCCCGCCAAAAGCGGGACGGTTTTCTGTTGACTTTTAAGGCCGGTTTTGATACCATTTTAAGGTTAGTTCCGATGCTGCTGAACAATTAATGGGAATCAATAAATACAGGAGGTTATCATGGCAAAAAAAGTGCTGTTGGCCACCGAAAAACCCTTCGCCAAGGTGGCGGTGGAAGGTATCTCCAAGATCTTCGCCGAGGCCGGCTATGAGCTCATCAAACTGGAAAAATACACCGACAAGGCCGACCTGCTGAAGGCCGCGGCCGATGTTGACGCCATGATCATCCGCTCCGACAAGGCTGACGCCGCCGTGATCGAGGCTGGCAAGAACCTGAAGGTCATCGTCCGGGCCGGGGCCGGCTACGACAACATAGACCTGGCGGCCGCCAGCGCCAAGGGCATCTGCGCCATGAACACCCCGGGGCAGAACTCCAACGCCGTGGCCGAGCTGGCCGTGGGGATGATGGTCTTTCTGGCCCGCAACAAGTTCACCGAGGGCAACGGTTCGGAGCTGAGGGGCAAAAAACTGGGCATCCACGCCTACGGCAACGTGGGCCGGTTGGTGGCCGGCATCGCCAAGGGATTCGGGATGACGGTCTATGCCTTCGATCCCTTCGTGGACAAGACCAAGATGGAGGCCGAGGGGGTCAAGGTCTTAGAAAAAATAGAGGAACTTTATTCCCAATGCGACTATGTCTCCCTGCACATCCCGGCCAACGACAAGACCAAGAAGTCGATCAACTACGACCTGCTGTCCAAGATGAAGAAGGGCGCGGCCCTGATCAACACCGCCCGCAAGGAAGTGATAGACGAGGAAGGCCTGAAGAAGGCCATGGCCGAGCGCGAGGACCTGAAGTACGCCACCGACATCGCGCCGGACTGCCACGCCGAGATCGCCGAGATCTTCGGCAGCCGCTATCACGCCACCAAGAAGAAGATGGGGGCCGAGACCTCGGAGGCCAACATCAACGCCGGGCTGGCGGCGGCCAACCAGATCGTCAAGTTTCTGGAGAATGGCGACCGGACCTTCCAGGTGAACAAATAGCTTTTGACCGCCCCCTTTATCCCCCTCCCGCAAGGAGGGGGATTTTTAATCCCTTCCCCCATGGGGAAGGGGTATGGGTTAGGTCCGTTCCCGGGCTTTTTATTTGGTTGAAATTTAGGGGGAAATGTAATAGAATTAACGTTCATTTGGTCAAACAAAAGTTTAATATATAACATCAGGAGCATCCATGGCAGTCGTTCTACCATTCAAGGCAGTCCGTCCCAAAAAAGAGTTTGCCAAGGACATCGCCGCGCCGCCCTACGACGTGGTCAACAGCGAGGAGGCCCGGGAGCTGGCCAAAGGCAATGACAAGAGCTACCTGCACATCAGCCGGCCGGAGATAGACCTGGACCCCAAGACCGACGAGCACGCCGACCAGGTCTACGACCAGGGGAAGATCAACTTCGAAAGATTCAAAACCAACGGCTGGCTTTTCCAGGAGCAAAAGCCCTGCTTCTACATCTACAAGCAGATCATGGGCGGCCACCAGCAGATCGGCCTGGTGGCGGTGGCCTCGGCCGGGGACTATGACCAGGATGTGATCAAGAAGCACGAGCACACCCGGCCCGACAAGGAGGACGACCGCACCCGGCACATCGGCACCATAGACGCCAACACCGAGCCGGTGTTCTTCACCTATCCGGCGGTCCCGGCCATAGACTCGCTGATCGGCGACTGGATCAAGAAGACCCCGGAATACGATTTCACCAGCGACGACGGCGTCAAGCATACCCTGTGGGTCTGCGATGACGACCAGATCATAGGATCCCTTAAATCCGAGTTTGCAAAACTCAAATACATGTACGTGGCCGACGGCCACCACCGCAGCGCAGCCGCCTGGCGGCTGTGGAAGGAACGCAAGGCCAAAAACCCCAAGCACAATGGCAGCGAGGAATACAACTTCTTTTTGACCGTGATCTTCCCCGACAACCAGATGAACATCATGGCCTACAACCGGGTGGTGAAGGACCTGAACGGCAATACCCGGGACGAGTTCCTGAAGAAGGTCGGCCAGAAGTTCACAGTGACCGAGCAGGCCCCTGATGTGCCCGGCGCAAACCTGAAATTCTCCATGTACCTGGACGGGAAGTGGTATCTTTTGACCGCCAGGGACGGGAGCTACGACCAGAAGGACCCGGTAAAACGGCTGGACGCCTCGATCCTGCAGGACAACCTGCTGCAGCCGGTGCTGGGAATTGAGAACCCGCGCACCGACAAGCGGATCGGCTTTGTGGGCGGGATAAGGGGAACCAAGGAGCTGGTCAAATTAGTGGATTCCGGCAAGTATGCGGTGGCCTTCTCCCTGCACCCGGTCAACATCAATCAGCTGATCAGCGTGGCCGATTCCGGGCAGGTGATGCCGCCCAAGAGCACCTGGTTCGAGCCGAAATTGAGAAGCGGGTTGTTCGTGCACCAGTACTAAACTCAGGCCGCGGAAAACAGGCCAAAGTATTCATTGATCTAAAGCAAATAATCGGGCAAAAGGGCCGGAGAAAATCTCCGGCCCTTTATTTTTTTACCACTTTAAAATTGACATAACCCTTATTTGTGGTATAATCATAAGTCTAATCATAAAATAGGTTTAAATGATAAAAAGCATGACCGGTTTCGGCCGGGCCGAGGCCAAGACCAGGGACCATCAGATAGGGGTGGAGGTCCGTTCGGTCAACAACCGCTATTCCGAGATATCCTTAAGACTTCCCCGGGCCTTCAATGGTCTGGAATCCAAAATAAAGACCCTGGTCCAGCAGAACATCTCGCGGGGCTCGGTTTCGTTGGTCCTGAATTACAGCGGCCAGGAAGAGGCTTCCCTGCCCAGCCTGGACATCAAGGCCGCCCGCCATTACCACAAGATCATGCTGACCCTGAAAAAGGAGCTGGGGCTGAAGGGGGAGATAGACATCCGTTCCATCACCGCTTTTCCCGATGTGCTGACGGTCATTCCCACCGCCTTCTCCGAACAAAAAGCCTGGCAGTTGATCCAGGAGCCTTTGACCAGGGGGCTGGACGAACTTAACCGGATGCGGCAGCAGGAGGGGAAACGGCTGGAGGCCGAGTTCAAAAAGCGCCTGAACAACATCAGCCGGGTGGTCAGCCAGATAGAACAGCTGGCCGAAGGCCGGGTGGATGAATACCGGAAGCAATTGCAGGCCAAAATGGCCAAGCTGCTGGCCGGGACCGGGGTGGACGAGGGCCGGCTGGCCCAGGAGGCCGCCATCTATGCCGACCGCTGCGACATCACCGAGGAGTGCGTCCGGCTGAAGATCCACCTTAAGGCCTTTGAGCAGTTCCTGAAGACACCGGAGCCGGTGGGCCGGCGGATGGACTTTTTATTGCAGGAGATGAACCGGGAATCCAATACCATGGGGGCCAAGGCCAACCAGGCCGCCATCTCCCAGCTGACGGTTCAGCTTAAGGAAGAGATAGAAAAAATGCGGGAGCAGGTCCAAAACATAGAATAGGACAGCCGGTGGTTTCGATACGCCCCGCCGTTGACTGAGTGGTTCAGCCGTATCGAAGTCAGGCGGGGCACTCAACCACCGGCTACTCGGCCAACGTCAGGCAGGCACATAGGCACACAGGTGTGGAATAAATAATATTGCAGAAATTTCAGAATAGCAAAGGAGGGTGTTTTATGAAGAAGATCTTATTATCCGGGTTGCTGCTGGCCGCGCTGGCCGGCGGGCTGTGCGCTCAAACCATAGACAGCACCCTGAGCTTTTACATCAAGATGAGCACTCCGGACCTGAACCTCTACTTTCTGGACCACGGGTTCCTGGACATCGTCCAGGCCCACGGGGCGGTGGGGATGATGATCAATCCGGCCGGGTTGGAGCGCACCCAGGGGCTGGATGTCTTCGTGGCCGGCAGCCTTTCCAAGGACGTCAGCAATGATTTCAAGATAAAGATCATAGACAGTTCCGAGGCTTCGCCCTCCATCAAGGTGCCCACCACCCTGACCCTGACCGACATGGGCGGCCTGGATTACGTGGGGGTGGCCGGCAAGGCCGGACCCTTCGGGCTGGGGATAGCCATACAGCGCGGCTCCGGCATGGAGATGGGACTGGATACCAGCATAGTGGAGATATCCCAGAAGATGACCTATGATTATCCCTACCAGCTGGACAACACCATGGTCCCCGGCCTTCCCTATCCGATAATCGTCAACCTCAGGGTCTCCGGCACCGGGGTCATCACCATGGGCGGCCAGGGCAATGTCAGCATCATGAACACCCCAATATTCCTGGGCAGCGGCACCAAGTTCGGGCCCTTTAAACTGGGAATGGGGATCAAGATGACCAAGCTCTCGGCCACCGGGAACTTTGCCATCAATTCTTCGGCCCGGATCCAGGACCTGAGCGGGATAGTGGGCGACACCATCGATGGCATCAGGATCGACAGCATTCAGGTTCACAGCAGTTTTGACAGCTCAATGTTCAGCGACAATTTTGAGTGCAAACTGTCGGGCACCCAGACCAGCCTGGTGCTGAGCGCCAACTTTGAGATCCCGATCCTGAAGGCCGGCATGTCGATAGAAAAGGGCATGCCCTATACCCTCAAAGGCGATTATTTCAACAATGCCTACATTCCCTCTGGCGAGCCCCGGCTGGATTCGGTCAACGTCGACGGGCTCAATTACGATCCATCAGACAGCACGATCACCGGTACCGCCCAGCTTTATCTGGGCGGGATAGAATACAAGCACAAATCCGGGGCCCAGGAAGGCGGCATCGA
>JAURWH010000055.1 GCA_030655055.1 bacterium | reverse complement strand
CCTGGGCCTTTGCACTCCCGGCACCGGCCAGGGGGTTATCCCTTCGGACGGCAGGTTGTCGTAGCCGTATATTCGGCCGATCTCCTCTATCAGGTCGGCTTCCCTGGTCAGGTCGGCCCTAAAGCTGGGAACCTGCACATTTATTACGTTTCCGGAGATGTTTGACTTAAGCTCCAGCGCATTAAGGATCTCCGCCATTTTTTCAGGCTTGATGTCCGCCCCCAAAAGGCTGCAGGCCTTCTCCGGTCTGAGTTTCAGCTCCCAGGACGCCGGGAACTTTTGGGCCGAAACGTCTATGATCCCTTTGGCGATCTGACCTCCGGCAATCTCAGCCATCAGCCGGGACGCCCGGTTAACCGCCTGTTCCAGGATATTGGGATCGGCCCCCCGCTCAAAGCGGTAGGAAGCGTCGCTTTTCAAACCAAGGGTTTTGCTGCCCCGTCGGATCAGCGTCGGATCAAAGTAGGCGCTCTCCAGCAGGACGTTTTTAGTGGCCGATGATATCTCGCTCTCCAGGCCGCCCATGATGCCGGCAATGGCCGCGGGGCGATTGGAGTCGGCGATGACCAGGTATTCGGGTGTGAGCTTGCGTTCCGTCCCGTCCAGGGTGACCATGGTTTCGCCTTGTTTGGCCCGGCGCACAATGATCTTATGGCCGGACAGCTTGTCCAGGTCAAAGGCGTGCAGGGGATGGCCGAATTCATAGAGCGCCAGGTTGGTGATGTCGGCCACATTGTTGATGGGCCGCAAGCCTATGCTCTCCAGTTTTTTCTTCAGCCATTCCGGCGATTCCGCCACCTTGACCCCGGTTATCACCCGGGCCAGATAGCGGGGACAGCCCTGCTGGTCCTCCACCTCGACCTTGGCCAGATCCTTTACATCCTTTGCATCTTCTACAACTTTTGATTCAGGTACGTTTATCCGTCCCCCGTTCAAAGCCCGGATCTCCCGGGCCAGGCCCAGGAAGGAAAGGCAGTCGGGCCGGTTGGGGGTGATCTCCAGGTCCAGCTGGAAGTCCCCGCCCGGAAGCTCCTCGATGCCTTCGATCTCGATCCCGGCAAAGGTAAGCTTTCCGGCCAGTTCCTTGACGGACCAGTTGAAGTCTATGAATTCTTTAAGCCAGTTATAGGAGATCTTCATGGTGCTCTGTAAATGCTATGAAATGATTATCTAACTTACTTAGGAACCTTTATCCACAGACGTTGTAGTGAGTGGTTACCGAACTATTAACGCAGACGCCGTCGTGAGCGTTAGCCGAATGATGGTAACGATTCTATTTATACCTATAAATATTAACCGGCTTAGAAATATCTGTGAAAATCTGTGAAATCTTCCGCCACCGCAAGGTAGTACATATAGGCGGATCCGCCTATGGCGTGAGCGGATAGAAAACTTTTGGGGTGTTGTGCCTGAGCCAATTAGATAGACATTTACTATGATATGGGAATTCCCGCCGGCTGGGCCCCGGCCAGGCTGACGCTCTCGTTGAATTCCCGGATGATGGCCTGGATGGTCTCTTTTACCGAAATGATGCAGTTGTTCCTGAAGGCATTGGCCCCGGCAAAGGCAAAGCCGTCCTTCATCAGCCCCTGCTGGGCGTTGATCAGGGCCAGGGCAATGCAGTAGGGCGTGTTCTTGAAGTCGCAGGTGACGATGCACTGGTGGGGGCACTTGAAGGGCTTCTTCTCGCCTTTGACAACATCGTCCAGGAACTGGTTGCGGATGGCCCGGCCCGGCATCCCCACCGGGCTCTTGATTATCACCACGTCCTCCTTTTTGGAATCCAGGTAGGCCTGCTTGAATACTTCGGAGGCGTCGCATTCGTTGGTGGTCACGAACCGGGTGCCCATCTGCACGGCATCGGCTCCCAGGTCAAAGGCCTCCCGGATGTCCTGCCCGGTATAGATGCCGCCCCCGGCGATCACCGGGATGGCTTTTTTATGTTTTTCCACGAAGGGTTTCAGGGCCTCGACCACTTCGGGGATCAGGTTCTTCAATGAATATTTTGGATCGTCCAAATGCTCCGGCTTAAAGCCCAGGTGACCCCCGGCCAGCGGGCCCTCCACCACCACCGCATCCGGCAGGTAGTTGTATTTGTCGAACCATTTCTTGGCGATGATGGCCGCCGCCCGTCCCGAGGAAACGATGGGCACCAGCTTGGTCTTGGAATCCGGGGTCAGGAATCTCGGCAGATCAAAGGGCAGTCCGGCCCCGGAGAAGATGATGTCGATCTCTTCCTCCACCGAGGTCTTGGCCAGGTCGGCGTAATTGGAAAGGGCCACCATGATATTGACCCCCAGCACGCCCTGGGTCATAGTCCGGGCCTTGCGGATCTCTTTTCTTAAGGCCCTTAGGTTGGCCTCCAGGTAATTGGTGGCAAAGTCGGGCTCGTTCATCCCGATGCCGGCCGTGGCAATGGTGCCCACCCCGCCTTCGTTGGCCACCGCCGAGGCCAGCCCGGCCAGGGAGATCCCCACCCCCATTCCACCCTGGACCAGGGGCAGTTTGATCTTCAGGTCCCCTATATTTATTGGCTTCATTTTAACCTCTTTGCTCCGGCGCCATAAGCCGGGATTATAATTAGAATTGTTCCAGGAACCTGATATCGCCCGAATAAAAATGGCGGATGTCGTTGATGCCGTACTTCAGCATGGCCACCCTTTCCACTCCCAGGCCCCAGGCAAATCCTGAATAGATTTCCGGATCATAGCCCACGTTGTTGAAGACATTGGGGTCCACCATCCCGGCCCCGGAGATCTCCAGCCAGCCCGACTGCTTGCAGACCCTGCAGCCCTTGCCCTGGCAGAACACGCAGGAAAAATCGTATTCCACGCTGGGTTCGGTGAAGGGGAAGAAGTGCGGGCGGAAGCGGATCTTCATCCTGGGCCCCAGCAGGGCCCGGGCGAAATGGGTGATGGTGGCCTTGAGGTCGGCCATGGAGACGTTCTTGTCCACGTACAGGCCTTCGATCTGATGGAACACCGGCATGTGCGAGGCGTCGATGGCGTCGCGGCGGTAGCAGCGGCCCGGGGCGATGATCCGCACCGGGGGCTTCTGCGACAGCATGGTCCTGATCTGCACCGGGGAAGTGTGGGTCCGCAGCAGCAGGCCCGCCTGCTTCAGGTAGAAGGTGTCCTGGGAATTGCGGGCCGGATGGTCGGGCGGCGTGTTCAGGGCGTCAAAGTTGTTGAACTCGGTCTCCACATCCGGGCCCTGGGCCACGGTGAATCCCAGCCCCTGGAAGATCACCGTCATCTCTGCCATGATCTGGTGCAGGGGATGCCTGTGCCCCAGCAGCGGTTTCCTCCCGGGCAAGCTTACGTCCAATGATTCCTTCTGCCGGGCGGCGCCCTGGGATGCAGACTCCAGGCTTTGCTTTTTCTGGTCCAGCAGGTCCGACAGTTCAACCTTAAGCCGGTTGACCGAAGCCCCGAAAGCCGGGCGCTGGGCCGGTTCCACCGAGGATACCGATTTCAGCAGCTCGGTCACCTGTCCCTTGCGGCCCAGATAGAGTACCCTCAGCTCCTCCAGTTTTTCCAGGGTGGAGCATCCGGCTATCTGCTTTTTGGCTTCTTCGCCTATTATGTTCAGCTTGTCTATCATCTAAACAGTTTCAAACCCATTCGTTCGTCAGGCATGCCAGCCTTGCTCAGGGCAGGCTATTTCCAACATCGCCCGTCTTCCGTGTCTGGCTTCTCAAACGATTAAAACGACCAGCTTGCTCCGCCAGTTACTTCTTGGCCGCTTCCACCACCTTGGTAAAGGCCAGCGGGTCGGTGATGGCGATCTCGGCCAGCACCTTGCGGTTCAGGGCGATGTTGTTCTTCTTAAGTCCGCTGATGAAGGCGTTGTAGCTGATCCCGTTCAGGCGGCAGGCCGCGTTGACCCGGATGATCCACAGACTGCGGAAATCGCGCTTCTTGTTGTGGCGGTCGCGGTAGGCAAACTGCCCGGCCCGCATCACGGCTTCCTTGGCTATGCGGTATAGGCGGTGTCTGCCGCCCCAAAAGCCTTTGGCTTTCTTGAATATCTTGTTCTTTTTCTGCCGGGTGGCGGCTGCGGTGGTAACTCTGGACATGGTCTCTTACCTATCCTTTCTGATGATCTCTATGATCTGTGATTTGTTTGCTGTTACGTTATTTGCCCACTAAATGCACGAAACATTTTCTTTCTGGAGAAAATAAATTCATTTCGCGACTTTTAGTGTGTTTCGTGGGAATGGTGCTCAGCCTACCCGTTGGGCAGCAGCCGCTTGATCCTCTTGGAATTGGCGCTGTCCACCAGGCCTCCCTGGCGCAGGTTGCGCTTGCGTTTGCGGGTCTTGGTGGTCAGCTTGTGGCTCTTGCAGGCCTTGTTGCGCTTGATCTTGCCCTTGCTGGTAATCCTTAATCTTTTGGCCGCCGCCCGGCTGGTCTTTACCTTTGGCATGGCTTCTCCTTTGGTTGTTTATATTATTTTGATTTATATATTCCCGGAACAAGAATATCCCGGCCGGATATCAGTTGCATCCGGTGGTTTCGACACTCCCCGCTTGGCTTCGATAAGGCCGGACATTGAGTAGTGTGAACGTATCGAAATGCCGGCCACTCAGCCAACAGCGGGGCACTCAACCACCGGCGACCCGGACAGTGGCAGGTCAGGCGGTGTTCTTGGGCGAAAGCAGCGACACCATGGTATTTCCCTCCAGCTTGGGCTGCTGTTCGATCACGGCCACGTCTGCGATCTCCACCATAAAGCGGTCTATCACCCGCCGGCCGATGTCGATGTGGGCCATCTCCCGGCCCCTAAAGCGCATCGAGACCCTGACCTTGTCCTTGTGGGCCAGGAAATCCCTGGCCTGGTTGAATTTTACCAGGTAATCGTGTTCGCCGATCTTGGGCCCCAGCCGGATCTCCTTGACCTTGACCTCGTGCTGCTTCTTCCGGGCCTCCTTCTTGTTCTTCTCCTCGTGGTAAAGGAATTTCCCGAAATCTATGATCTTGCAGACCGGGGGTTTGGCCTCGGGCACTATCTCCACCAGGTCCAGCCCCTTGTCCTCTGCCTGGCGCAGGGCCTCGGCGATAGGCAGCACGCCTATCTGCTGACCATCGGGCCCCACCACCCTGACCTCCGGGACCCGAATCTTGTTATTTACCCGATAATCCTTGCTGATAGGTGATCCCTCCGTTAAAAGTTTGTATTTAAACCTTGACTAAACGCTAAGACGCAAAGCCCGCCAAGGGTTTTAATTGTAATGTTTCCGGGAATTTGCAGTCCGTAAAAAATTGAAAAATCTTAGCGTTCTTAGCGTCTTTGCGGTAATAAACGAAAAAGCCGATGGCAAAAAACAATGCCACCCGCTTTACTTTGAGGGCCGATAAATGGAAACCCTCTGCATTTGTACCAGAGCTGACAGCATTGTGGTGCGCCGCCCGGTGAGAAGCGAGCCAAAGAATGAACTTTGGTGCGTGTGGCTTCTGCTTTTTATTCTGATTATTTTGCTAAAAAATAGCAAGATGCTTTTGATGCTATGATAACCTGTTATCAAGCAACAACATTATAGCAAAATAAAGGAGGAAATGCAAGGGGTAATATTTTAAACATCATTAAAACATATTCACTAAAACTCTTGACATTTGCTTATAGATGTTGTATGATTTATACAACAGGAGGTAATTGCAATGTATAAAAAACTATTCGGCGAGTTTATCAAACAAAAAAGGCTTGGGAAAAACCTTACTTTACGGCAGTTTTGCCTAGATAACTCCATAGATCCTGGAAATTACAGCAAAATGGAGCGCGGCCTGCTGGCGCCGCCTTCCTCTAAAGAGCAGTTGGAAAAATACGCTACCGCTTTGGGGCTAAAAAACGGGTCTGAGGATTGGATAGAGTTGTTTGACCGCGCCTCCGCTTGCCGGGGCGAGATCCCGGAAGAAATTTTAAAGGATACCGAATTAGTAAACAAATTGCCCCTTTTCTTCAGGACCTTGCGCGGCGAAAAAGTGCCCAAGGAAAAGCTTAAGGAGCTGGCGGAAATAATAAGAAAAGGCGGCCAGTGATATGAAGCTGCCGGTTAAATGGTTGAGTAAAAACGACCTGAAAAAGGCAGCCGAGCAGTTTAACGCAAAATACAACCCTGAAAAAGCGGTTCCGGTGCCGATTGATTCTATAATTGAAAGCAGGCTGAACCTTGACATTGTCCCCATAGCCGGGCTTAAAGAAGAATTGGACAATGACGGCTTTATATCCCGCGACTTTACCACCATACATATTGACCAAAACATATATTTCAACGTAGAGGTCCGTTATCGCTTTTCTTTGGCACATGAAATAGGACATTTTATATTGCACAAAGATATTTATCGAGACCTTCATTACGAAACGGTGGAAGACTGGGCCGACACTTACGAGGAGATAGACTCTGAGGACTACGGAAAGCTTGAATTCCAGGCCAACCATTTTGCCGGTTGCTTATTGATCCCCGATTTTGCCCTTTTGCCTTTATTTCAGGAAGCCCTGAAAGATATTTTGCCCCAAATAGAAGCCGCCCAAGAAAAAAACATACCGCGTGAGACTTATTTGGATTCAGTCATTGGCAGCATTGCCCGCAAACTGGCTCCGCATTTTAACGTGTCATCTCTTTGTATGGAAAACAGGATCCGGAACGATGATCTTTACAGTACAATGATTCCTTAAACAATTGGTCTATCCAAAGCAAAAAGGCCGTGGCATAACGCCACGGCCTTTTTTATTTTTGGTCTTTTATTTTTAAGTTTCTCAGTCCAGCCTCTTTTTGAACATCAGCGCCGAAAACCCGAAGGTCAGCACCCCGAACACCGCCAAAAACAGCAGCTGGGGCCACCAGGCCGCCGGGCCGGTCCCTTTTAGGAAGATGCTGCGCACGATCTCCAGAAAATACCTCAGCGGCACCAGGTAGGTGAAATACTGCATGGCCTGGGGCATGGAGCTGATGGGGAACATGAACCCGGAAAGCAGCATGTTGGTGGCCATAAAGAACTGGTTGATCATCATGGCCTGGGATTGGGTATGGGAGACGGTGGAGACCAGCATCCCGATCCCCAGCACAGTGAAGATGAATACTATGGAGGCCCCGAACAGGTGTAACAGACTGCCCTTGAGGATCACCCCGAACCACAGGGTGCCCAAAAGCATCACCAGCACCACGTCTATCAGCGCCATCAGGGCAAAGGGCAGGGTCTTGCCGGCGATCAGCTCCCAGGTGGTGATGGGGCTGACTATGATCTGCTCCATGGTGCCCTGCTCCTTCTCCCGCACGATGCCCAGAGCGGTCAGCATCGAGGTCATCTGGAACAGCACCATGCAGATCAGCCCCGGTATCATGTAGTAGACGCTCTTCAGTTCGGGGTTGAACCAGACCCGGGGCCGGGTGTCTATGGGCATCTCCAGGCTGCCGGTGGTGCCGGCCCGGGAGAGCTGCTGCCGGATCAGGCGGATGGACTCGTTGGCCAGGACCTTTTGCAGATAGCTTTGGGCGATGCTGGCCTCGCTGGAATTGCTGCCGTCGATCATGATCTGGATGTTCCCGGTCCGCCCGGCGGTGACGTCGGAGGCCAGGCCCGAAGGAAAGACCACCGCCGCCTTGACCCGGCCCTGGTCCAGATATTGGTCGATGGATTTGAGGTCGGAGACCTCGGCCGCCTTGGTGAAATAGCCGGTGTTGGTCAGCTTGGCCGCCAGCTCCCGGGAATAGGCGCTTTGGTCCAGGTCGCAGACCAGCAGCTTGATGTTCTTGACGTCGGTGGTGGTGACGTAGCCGAACAGCAGGGTCTGGACGATAGGGATCACCAGGATCATCCGCAGGGTCATGGGATTGCGGAAGATCTGGATGAACTCCTTGCGGATCAGAAATTTTAGGCGGTGTTTGTTCATTTTATTTTTCTGCCACCAAGACACTAAGACACAAAATAACCATTCACAATTTACGATTCACGATTTGGCTTGGTGACTTTGTGCCTTTGTGGTTAAGCCTTTTAGTCCAAACTCTTCTTGAACTTCAGCGCGCTGAACACCAGTATCCCCGCACCGAAGACTATCAGCGGCAGGGCCTGCCGCCACAGCACCAGCGGCCCGATGCCCTTAAGGTAGATGCCCCGGATGATCACTAGAAAATAACGGGTGGGCACCAGGTAGGTCAGGGGCTTGATCCAGGCTGGCATGCTTTCGATGGGAAAGGCGAAGCCCGAAAGCAGTATCCCCGGCAGCAGGGAGATCATCACCGCGGCGAACATGGCCTCCTGCAGCTTGCTGGTCAGGTTGGAGATCAGCACCCCTATCCCCAGCACGCTGAACATGTAGACCACGCATGAAACGGTCAGCGCCGCCAGGCTGCCCTTGATGGGCACATTGAACATCAGGTATCCCATCACCACTATGCTGGCGATGGCTAAAAGCGAGAGGATCAGGTAGGGCAGGATCTTGCCCAGCATCAGCTCGAACCGGGTCAGGGGCGAGGAGATCAGCATCTCGATGGTGCCCCGCTCCTTCTCCTCCACTATGGTGAAGGCCGTCAGCAGTGCGCCCAGCATGATCATGATCACACCGATGATCCCCGGCACCACAAAATTGGCCGAGCGAAGTTCCGGGTTGTACCACACCCGGGGCTGGATGTTCAGGGGCACCAGGTTGATGTTGGCCGGCAGCCTGGTCTGTCCGCTCTGCAAAAGTTTCTGGGAATAGCTTTGGCCGAAGGCGCTTAAGTATCCCATGGCGATGTTGGCGGTGTTGGCGTCCGAGCCATCTATCACCACCTGCACCGGCACGCTCTGGCCCCGGGTCAGGCGGCGGGAGGCGCCGGGCCAGAACACTAGCCCCACCCGGGCCTGGCCCTTTTCCAGCTTCTGCTCCAGCTCGGCGTAGCTCATCACGTGGCCCTTGTAGGCAAAGGCCTCGTTCTTGATCAGGCTCTGGGTGTATTCCCGGGTGAAGGCCGAGCGGTCGTAGTCCAGCACCACCAGCGGCAGGTTCTTGACGTCGAACCGGATGCCAAAGCCGTACAACAGCATCATCATCACCGGGAAGGCCAGGGTCAGGAACAGGGTCCGCGGGTCGCGCTGGATGTGCAGCAGTTCCTTGCGGAACACCCCGTATAGTCTGCGGTTGAGGAGTATCATAATTTTCTTTCTGTCATACCGAGAACGTTTCCGTGCTCGGCAAATCGAAGGATTCATTCCTCCCACTTCCAAGGTTTTACTTTTAGCGAGTCAAAGTGAAGCCGTATTCGCGTAGTGGTAGACCACAACAAAATATTTCCATCATCCTCTATCTCCACCGAACCAAATTTTAAAGATGGAACATTTAAATATACGCTATCTTTTCTATCTACATTAAAAAATATGCATCTATCATAATTAGTTTCATAATTTATTGAATCCGTAAAATAAACATATTTACCGTTATCTGTCATCCGTGGATCTGTTACAGCAGCATTATATTGACTTTTGAATATTTCTATTCCTTTTTTATCATATACAACAAAATCATCTATCTCATAGCCATACTCACCATAATATTCTGTTTTAAAATCTTTTCCGCTATATGGTGTAGTAACTAATAATCTTTTTCCGTTTTTTAAGATTTTCTTTAAATATATTCCAGAATATTTTCCATTTATATTATATTTTTTGGTCCACAAAACGTTTGTGCTTCCATCCATAAATGTTAGTTCATCAAACAAGCGATAGTTGACATGCATATTAGATTCTGTCACCTTTACGCCATTCACTACAGGCATTAGGTAATAGGATTTAACAATGGCTGCATATTGAGTATCTATAGAAACATCTCCCATCGTCTTGGTAACATAATAAATTTCTAATTTACCTTTTAAATTATTACGCTCAACAACTTTTTTAACGTTTGCTAAGTATTTATTTTGTATACTATCCATTTCACCCTGCTTATATAAACGCTTTGTTTCTTTTTCCGCAACCAGCGGTTTAAAATTAGCCCATGCTTTCTTTTTGCTAACTTCTCCTCCGTAAAGAATATTGCCTTGACAAAATAATACTAAAACGAAAACCAAAAATGTAAGGCCATTTTTCTTTTTCATGCTTAGTCTCCATATTATTTTTAAAGTTTTTACCTATAATATCCTTCGGCTTGCCAAGCAAAATGCCAACCTCAGGCATGCACTGAGGTGCCTTTTATTTTACCTAACGAAGTGTTGACACTGTTACCTTGTCATCCCGAGAATGCTGTCCTGCCATACTGGCTGAGGGACGGTCTATCAGCGCTACGAATACATCTTCCAGCGAGGGCGTTATCTGTTCCAATGTGTATTTCTGATCGCCCAGCAAAGCCTTGATCCTGGGGGCCACGTCCGTTTCCGGCCAGCAGGAGATGTGCAGGGCGTTGCCGAACGGCGCCACCTGGCAGGCCTCCTTAACCAGGGAGATCTTTTCCATCATCTCCAGCGGCGGCGGGCCATATAGTTGGTAGAGCTTCTGCTTGTAATCTTGTTTTAGTTTTTCCGGCGTGTCCAGGGCCACTATTTTACCGTTGTAGATGAAGGCCAGCCGCCCGGCGTACTCGGCCTCGTCCATGTAATGGGTGGTAACGAAGATGGTCATGCCCTCGGCCGCCAGGCTCTGGATGATGCTCCAGAAACTGCGGCGGGCGGCTGGGTCCACCCCGGCGGTGGGCTCGTCCAGGAACAGCACCTTTGGTCCGTGCGAGATGGCGCAGGCCAGGGCCAGACGCTGCCGGTAGCCGCCCGGCAGGTCTCCGGCGATCCTGCCCTCCAAACCTAACAGGCCCAATGAGCCGAAGACCTTCTGCCGCAGTTCTCCGATCTCCTCGGAAGTTTTCCCGTAGATGCCGGAAAAGAAGGTGAAATTCTCTTCCGCCGAAAGCTCGGAATACAGCGAGAACTTCTGCGACATGTAGCCGATGTTCTGCTTCACCAGCTCCGGGCTGGCGGTGATGTCATGCCCGGCCACCGTGGCCCGGCCCTCGCTGGGACTGATGATCCCGCACAGCATCCGGATGGTGGTGGACTTGCCGGAGCCGTTGGGGCCAAGGAAGCCGAAGATCTCCCCCGGGGCTACAGAGAACGAGACCTTGTCCACCGCGGTGAAATCGCCGAAGCGCTTGGTGAGGTTATTTACTTCTATGGATTTCACAATGATAAAAGGTGAACATTATATTTAAAACCGCTTAAACCGTGACAGGGTTAGAGATATTATAATTACTTGTGACACCATCAGTGTTTACAGACTTTCTCATTTTATACTTCTTTTTTCTTTAGTTTCATGCTTTGTAAAAGCAATTCTGAATCTTTCTTCTGCAGAATATATATCACTTAAAGTCCTTTCAAGACCATAATGCTTAATAAAACTATCTTTATCAAATTGTTTCAAAGTCATTTCTTTTTCAGCGGCTTCAACTTGCATTTTCCACACTACCCAAAGATTATTATCATTATGTTGTTTAACAGTATCCTTAATTTCTTCA
>JAURWH010000054.1 GCA_030655055.1 bacterium | reverse complement strand
TCAACAAGAAGAAACGCAACATCGTGGTCTCGCGCCGGGTGGTGCTGGATGCCGACCGTGACAAGCAGCGGGCGGTGATCCTGGCCGAGATAGACAAGGGTCAGGTGCGCGAGGGCATCGCCAAGAACATCACCGATTTCGGGGTGTTCGTGGATTTGGGCGGCCTGGACGGCCTGCTCCATATCACCGACATGTCGTGGGGCCGGATCAGCCATCCTTCGGAACTGGTCCAGATCGGCCAAAAGGTCAAGGTCAAGATCCTGGAATACGACCGCGAGCGGTCCCGGGTCTCCCTGGGCTTAAAGCAGCTGACCACCCATCCCTGGGAGAGCATCGAGTCCAAGTTCCCGGTGGGAACCAAGATCCTGGGCAAGATCGTATCCATCACCGATTACGGCGCCTTCATCGAACTGGAGAAGGGGGTGGAGGGACTGATCCACATCTCCGAGATGTCCTGGACCCGCCAGGTGAAGCATCCTTCCAAGATAGTCTCCATCGGGGACTCGGTGGAAGCCATGGTGCTGAAGATAGACAAGGCCGAGCAGAAGATATCGCTGGGCCTGCGCCAGCTGGGGCCGGATCCCTGGACCAGCATCGAGGCCAAGTACCCAATAGGGGCCAAGGCGGTGGGCAAGGTCCGCAACATCACCAACTTCGGCATCTTTGTGGAGCTGGAGGACGGGATCGACGGCCTGATCCATATTTCGGACATCTCCTGGACCAAGCGCATCAAGCATCCCGGCGACGTGGTCAAGAAGGGCGATGACGTCAACGTGGTGGTCACCAACATCGACAAGGAGAACCACCGGATATCGCTGGGCATCAAGCAGATGGAGGAGGACCCCTGGAACACGGTCGGCCAGAGCTTTACCCTGGGCCAGACGGTGCACTGCAAGGTGAACCGGCCGCTGGAGCGTGGCCTGCTGGTGGACATGGACAAGGGTTTTGAGGGCTTCGTGCCGGTCTCGGAACTGGACAAGGTTGACGAGACCAAGCTGGAAGAGAACTTCAAGGGCGGCGAGGAGATGGACCTCAAGATCATCGAGATCGACGTCAACAACCGCCGGATAGCCCTTTCCCAGAAGGCTTTGATATCGGGCCAGGAGGCCGAGGACATCAAGCCGTATCTGAAGGAAGAGCCCAAGGAAGCCCCGGGAGCAGAACAGGTTCAGTAAAAATAAGACAAGCATAAAACAGTTCTTAGTAAACGGCGGGCCGGAGTTTTTCCGGCCCGCTGTTTTATTTTTGTTGGTAAGTCCAGGTTTTTGTTGTTGACAAAAAGGCGGGTTTTCGGTATTATCATGGCATCAATTAAACCCTAAAAAGGAGCGACCCATGATAACTGAACTGGGCAAGGAGGAACTGATAGTCATCGGTTCAAGGTTCTCGGGCAGCGGTTTGGTGGAGCAGGGCGGCTACACGCTGGGCATCGCTACGGCACAGGGTAAAGGCATCACCAACCTGCTTCCTCCGAAGTATGTGGAAGAAGTGACGGCGGTAAGGGAAGAGGTGCGGGAGGCGGCCAAGGACAAGGAGGCCACCGCCCAGGAATCCAAGTTCGCCACCTCGGCCCAGAACGAGGCCATCCGCAAAGCCAAGGTCTGGATGCGGAGGGTGGTAAAGCGTTCCAAACGGGCCATGCACATGGGCAAGCAGGTGCCGGATACCCTGCTGCACATGGTCTCCAACGCCAAGCTAAAGGAATTCTCCCAGGCCATAGACCTGATGGTCAAGGATTTTGAGAAAACCTCGCCCTCCATATCGGTCAGCGACAACGCCGCGTTGGTGACCGAGGGAAAGAACTTGGCCAAGGCTCTGCTGGCCGCAGACGCCGACCAGGAGATCAAAAAAATGAGCCAACTGCCCCAGAAGGTGCGGGAATATTATTACAAAAAGGGGTTGTTGTACAAGGGTTTGAAGGTGATCAACGAAGCCGGAAGGGAATTGTTTGTTAACGAGCCGACCCTGGCCGAGACCTTCAATTTTAAGATACTGTACCGGCACGTTACCAACCATAAGGAAGAAGATACAAAGGAAGAACCCAAGGCTTAGACCTTGCACCAAAAACCCCTCTCCTAAGGACTTAGGAGAGGGGTTTTGATTAGGGAAACAGCGTAAAGTCATTTTGTATTGTAAGTGACTGCAAAACATCTATTTAGCATCTTGCGCTTACAAAAATGCACCTTGCTCACACTGAAATGGCGGTTGCTCTTGTTGAAATGCTGCTCTTGGGTGCCGAAATGCTCAATGCTCGCACCGAAATGGCGGTTGTTCTTACCGAAATGTCCTTCGCTCATCTTGAAATGCAGTTCGCTCTTGCCAATATGCTCGCCACGGGTGACGAAATGACAGCCGCTCTTACCGAAATGGCGGTTGTTCTTATTGAAATGCTTACTGCTCGTCTTGAAATGTTGGCTGCTCTGACTGAAATGTTGCTTATTGATAGTGAAATGCTCGTCAACGCTGTTAAAATATCCACTGCTCTTACCAAAATGCTCACTGTTCGTCTTAAAATGCAGATTTCACTGGCTGAAATGGTACTCAACGCTACGGAAATGCTGTCCAACGTTATTGAAATGTCCCCTGCTCGTTTTGA
>JAURWH010000053.1 GCA_030655055.1 bacterium | reverse complement strand
CAATTAGTTTCGTCCATTAGCCCAGCCCTTAAGGACTGGGCTAATGACAGACATCATGCCATAGTAATAGAGATCAGTACCTGGCCGCTACCGGCATTCTGCGCCCTGACCCGAAGGCCTTGCTGGTCACCTTCAAGCCCGGCGCTGCCTGCCGCCGCTTGTACTCGCTGTTCCTTACCGCCCTGATCACCCAGTCCACCACCGCCGGTTTATAGCCGTGTTTGATGATCTCCTCTCGCGACCTGCCGTCTTCCAGATGATACTCCAGGATCGCATCCAGCACCGGGTAGGGCGGCAGGGTGTCCTGGTCCTTTTGGTTGGGCCGCAGTTCGGCCGAGGGCGCTTTCCTGATCGTAGCCCTGGGGATCACCTCCCCCTTCCGGTTGACATATCCGGCGATCTTATAGACCAGGGTTTTGGGAACGTCCGAGATCACCGAAAGCCCGCCGCTCATGTCGCCGTAGAGCGTGCAGTAGCCCACCGCCATCTCGCTCTTGTTTCCGGTGGAAAGCACGATGTGTCCGAACTTGTTGGAGAAAGCCATCAGGATGTTGCCCCGGATGCGGGCCTGGATGTTCTCCTCGGCCAGCCCGGGTTTGGTTCCCTTGAAGGTGTTTTTAAGCGAGGACAGATATTTTTGGTAAAGCCCGGAGATGGGAATGACCTTGAACCCTATCCCCAGGTTCTCCGCCAGTTTTCTGGAATCGTCCACGCTGCCTTTGGAAGAATAGGGAGAGGGCATGGAGATTCCCTTCACGTTTTTGGGACCCAGCGCCTCGGCCGCAATTGCTGCCACCAGGGCCGAGTCAATCCCGCCGGAAAGCCCTATCACTGCCTGGTGAAAGCCCGTTTTTTTGAGGTAATCACGCAGTCCCAGGACCAGCGCCTGATATGCATCCCCGGCCGGATCGGGCTTTGGCCATTTAATGGAAAGTGCAGTGTCCTCTGTGTCTAATATTGCCAGTTCTTCCTCGAAGGCCTTCATTGTAAGGACCGTTTGACCTGCTTCATTCACCGCAAAACTGCGGCCGTCGAAGACCAACTCGTCATTGCCGCCTATCTGGTTGACGTAAATGAACGGCCTGCGGTACTTTTTAGCCAGTCTGGTGAAGAGCCCCGACCTTAAGGACGCTTTTCCCATCTCAAACGGCGAGGCTGAAAGGTTGATGAATATTTCCGCCCCGGCCTTGGCCAACGTTTTTATTGGATCCAAAGTGTACGGTTTCCCCCTTCGACTATGCTCAGGGCAAGCCTTGGGCCACAAGGCGGCATCGTTCCAGGCGTCCTCGCAGATGGATATCCCCAGTTTCCGGCCTTTGAAGTTCACCACCGAGACTTTTTCCGCCGGTTTGAAGTAACGGGTCTCGTCAAAGACATCATAGGTTGGCAGCAAGGTTTTGTGCTGGGTGAAGATCACCTTGCCCCGGTGGATCAGCAGTGCCGAGTTATACAACCGGCTGGAAGTATTTTCTACGACTAATGTCGGTGCCCCTATTAGTATCCCAATGTCCGGCCGCTTGCCCGACAGCTTGGCAATGTCCTTGATCGCCCGCTTGATCTTCTCCAGGAACCAGTCCTTCTCCAGCAGATCGCGGGGCGGATAGCCTGTCAGGAACAGTTCGGGAAAGACCAGCAGGTCGGGCTTTTGCCTGGCGCTGGATTTTAAAGCCAAAGCGACCTTGGCAAGATTTCCGTCTAAGTCTCCCACCACCGGGTTATATTGGCAAATGGCTATTTTCACTTTTTTCGTACTTTTTAACAATGTTTACTAAGCTATTGAATAGGTTCCCAGGATATTGCATTGTAACCAAACATTTTTCCTGTCTTTTTCAATCTCATTAAATATATTTGAGCTAATTTGCCAACAATTGTTTCAGGATATTTATCAGCAATGGTTTTCAAGTATTCCAATCCCTCTTGCCTACTGCTAAAACACCACATTTTTTTCTTGCTTCCATCATATCCCATAAACAACAAACTTAGAGCATCACATGCTTCTGGATGGTTTGGGTATTTGTGTATTAGATCAATATAGCATGCTTTTGATTTTTCACTATCATGCAAACCTATATGTTTTCTTAATGAAAGCTGTTTCAAAATATACGGAGAATATCTGCTATTTGGGAATTCATTAATATAATTTTCATAAAGTTTTACAATTTTTTTGTTGTTGTCATGGGTTTTAACTACATTGATAAACTTTTCACATGCATTTTTCTCTTCGCTTGGTGGCTCTACAACCACAAAACTTACCTGGTTAGACTTTAATTCCGGTTGGCCCTTAAATATCTCTTTTTCAATTGTAGCCTTTAATTTATATTCACCGATTGGTAGCATAGAAAAATCAGAATTATTCGTATATCTCGGTAATGAAAATAATTCAAGAAAATCATCGTTAAAACCCATATAAGTATTACTAATAGAGTCTTTCTGCATTAACACATTATTCGATCTTTCTATAAAGCATGAATTTACCAATGTACGACTTGTTTGTTCTATACTTTCTCTGGTAGCAATATAATACTTCAAGGTACCATCTGAAGCTTCCGGAATTTCATACTCAATTGGATTTGAGCTTGTGTTACATACTACCCATTTTGCATATATTGGTTCCATCAAATAAAATGTGTCTTTGTTTAGCGCTATCTTAAATGTTAAATCGTCTGCATTAGCAACAAGGGCACTTAAAACAATGAAGAAACCTATTAATAATATTCTTTTCATGGCGTTCCCTTTGTAATTAACATCATTATAATACATTCTTTTTTAACCTAAAGTCAAGAAAAAAAGGACGGCCCAAAATGGCCGTCCTTTCATATTGTCCCCGAAATATATTAGTCCTGGTTCTGAGCCAAAAGTTTGGCCGTCTCGGCCAGCTTTATGAACTCGGCCCGGTAGCCCTCCTTGTCCTGCCCCTTGGCCCCGCGGGCCAGCGCCAGCGCCTGTCCGTAGGTGGCCTTGCCCTTGAACTCGGAGTCCCTGATCAGCAGGCCGAACTCGGCCACCGCCGCGGCAAATCTGAAGTCTTCAGAAGCCTCCGCCATCTCGCCGTTGCGGTCCATGATCACTTTGGAGATCAGCTTGCTTTCGTTCTCGGCCGGCAGTTTGTAGCGCAGTTTCACCGTCATCATCTCGGAACTCTTGGAAGCAGTAGGAGACACCTTGGTCTGCTGGTATTTCAGGGGATCCACCCCCGGCACCTCTTCCTGTGAACCGGCCGGGATGATCTCGTACAAAGCGGTCACGGTGTGGCCGGAGCCCAGCTCGCCGGCGTCCTTCTTGTCGTCGTTGAAGTCTTCCTTGTTCAGCAGCCGGTTCTCGTAACCGATCAGCTTGTAGGCTTTCACCTTCGCCGGGTTGAACTCCACCTGGATCTTGACGTCCTTGGCGATGGTGAACAGGGTTCCGCCCATCTGGCTGACCAGCACCTTGCGGGCCTCGGTGATGTTGTCTATGTAGGCATAGTTGCCGTTGCCCTTGTCGGCCAGCTGTTCCATCCTGGAGTCCTTCAGGTTCCCGGTGCCGAAGCCCAGCACCGAAAGGTATATCCCCTCCTCCCGCTTCTGCTCGATCATCCGGATCAGTTCCGAAGTGGAGGAGACGCCCACGTTGAAGTCGCCGTCGGTGGCCAGGATCACCCGGTTGTTGCCGTTCTTGATGAAATTCTCTTTGGCCGTCCTGTATGCCAGCTGGATCCCGGCCGCCCCGGCGGTGCAGCCCCCGGCCTCAAGTTTATCCAGCATTTCCAGGATCGTCTTCTTGTCGCTGCCCGGAGTGGAGGGCAGTACCAAGCCCTCGGCGCTGGCGTAGACCGCTATGGCCACCCGGTCCTGGGGCCGCAATTGGTTTACCAGAAGCTTGAAGGCCGATTTTAAGAGCGGCAGTTTGGCGGGGTCCTGCATCGAGCCGGAGACGTCCAGCAAAAAGACCAGATTGGTCGGAGGAAGCTTGTCCAGCGCTATTTCTTTTCCCTTCAGGCCTATCCTCACCAGGCGGTGGCTTTGGTTCCAGGGGCACTCGGCCACTTCGGTATGCACCGCAAAGGGACGGCCGTCGTCAGGCTGGGCGTAGGTATAGTCGAAATAGTTGATCAGTTCCTCTATCCTGATAGCGTCCTTGGGCGGCAGCTGCCCGGAGCTGATGAACCGCCGCATATTGGCATAGCTGGCCGGGTCCACGTCGATGGAGAAGGTGGAGAGCGGGTCCACCTTGACCTGCTTAAAGGAGTTCTCTTCTATCTTGGAATATTCCTCGGTGTTGAAATCGGCCGGAACTCCCCGGTAGACCATGCCCGAGCCTACCGGCATGCAGGCCGGGGCCGATTGCTCGCAGCACTATGCCTCCACATCGTAAACCAGCCTGTTCTTCTCATCCTTGGCCGGAACAGAGGCCTTAAGTTTAAAATCTGCCGGGGCTGTTGATCCTGCCTTGACAGTGATATTTTTCCTGATCTGGGCATCATACCCGGCGGCTGAGGCTTGGATGGAATATTTCCCGGCCGGGACATTGTTTATGAGATACTTCCCCTGGTTATCGGTCAAGGCGCTGAATTGCGTGTTCCGGATATTGACCGCGGCCCCGGAAACGGCCCGGCCGGTCCTGGCGTCGGTGACCGTCCCGGCCACGCTGCCGGTCTGCTGGGACTGCAGATAGCTGAAGCAGCTCAGGATCAGGGCCGCCGTCAGGGCTATCAGGGTACTCTTTTTCATTTTTCCTCTCCCGTAAAGTAATTTGGTTTTTGGTGGCTGTTTTATATACTTTTAGGGGAGCCGGATTATTCCCGGTCCGGATAAATTTTTAGCCCCGGCCTTAAGGCCGGGGCTAAAATAACAGAGATATTACAATAACAATACTACTCTTTCAGCAGCCCCTCTTTCTTCTTCAACTCCCAGACCATCTTCTCCAGCACATCACTGCAGAACCCTTCCTTGGCCGGCTTGGGCTTCTTGATCTCCGGCGCAAGGAACATTTTGGCCCCCTTCTTCTCGGCCGGCATGCCGGGCAGGGCCGTCCCGCCCAGCTCGGAGAGGATCTGCTTGGAGGTCATGCCGCAAACCGGCGGAATGGCCTGCTTAAAGTGCTGCAGCCTGCCCTCGGAGTTGATGAAGCTTCCGTCCTGTTCGGCAAAGGCGCAGGCGGGGAGCACAAAGTCTGCTGTTTTTCCCGTTTCGGTCAGGAACAGGTCTGCCGCCACCAGCTTCTCCAGCTTGGAGAGCGCCTGGCCCAGCTTCTTGCCGCCGGGTAGCGAGCCCAGCGGGTCCTCGTTCCACAACACCGCGGCCTTGATTACCCCCTTCTCCATCTGTTTGACGATCTCGGCCGCCGGAACGGTGATGAACCGGTCCACCCCGTTCAGGTTGGCCTTGGCCCTTAGGGCTATGAAGTTCTCCGGGGTCTCGTTCAACAGCAGGAAGTTGCCGATGGCCTTGGCGGTCTCGCCGTCTATC
>JAURWH010000052.1 GCA_030655055.1 bacterium | reverse complement strand
CTGATGCCCAGGACGGTGAAGGAGCCTGGGAATTGGGACTTGATCTTGGCGATGGCGTCCAATGTCTCCTTGCCGGCGTTCTTCAGCGATTCGTCCCCGCTGCCCAGGCTGAAGGTCAGGAAGTCAAACAGCAGGTCCTGTTCCGCTAGTCCGCATTCCAGGGCCATGGCATGCAGTCTTTGGGCCACGACGATCTTCTTATCCGCTGTGTCGGCCAGGCCCTGCTCGTCAATGGTCAGACAGACCACGGCCGCGCCGTACTGCCGGCAAAGCTCGAAGGTTTCCCTGGCCCTTTTCCCCCCGTCCTCCAGATTTACCGAGTTGACGATGCAGCGCCCGGCCAGGCGCTTTAACGCTTCTTCCACCACCTGGGGGCTGGTGGAGTCTATCATCACCGGCAGCTGGAGCCGGGTGTTGAGCATGGAGCAGAAGACCTGGTAATCCAGAACCTCCTGCCGTCCGGCCGCCGCCAGGGAAAGGTCTATGGCGTGGGACTGCTCGGCCTGCTGGTCCAAAGCCACCTTCATCATGCCTTCGTAGTCGTCCTTTTGCAGGCATTCCCTGAAAAGCTTGCTGCCGGTGACATTGGTCCGCTCCCCGATGATCAGCGGCTTGGGCTCGGTGCTGATGTCCTGGGACTGGTAGAGCGAGGAGATCCGGGCCGTCCTGGTTTCCAGGGGCTTTCGGGCCGGGATGTCCTTTAAGGCCGAAGCCAGCTCCCGGATGTGCTCCGGCGTGGTTCCGCAGCAGCCGCCGGCGATGTTCAGGCCCACCGCGGAAGCAAAACTTTTCATCTGCCCGGCAAAATCCTTGGGCTCCAGGTCGTAGACCGTCCGGCCGTCCGCTAATTTGGGCAGGCCGGCGTTGGGCATCAGGAACAACGGCTTTGATGAATGCCGGGCCAGGTAGTAGACCGCCTCGGTCAAGCCCTTTGGCCCCAGACTGCAGTTGAGGCCGATGGCGGCCAGCGGCAGGGGCTCCAGCGCGGCCAGCACGGCGGCGATGTCGCTGCCCAGCAGGGTCCGTCCGCTCTGGTCGATGGTCACCGAGCCGATGATGGGCCGGTATTGATCCTGTTCCTTCATGGCCCGGTCAATGGCGATGACTGCGGCCTTCAGCTGCAGCAGGTCCTGGCAGGTCTCCACTATAAAGCAGTCAACCCCGCCGGCCAGCAGGCCCTGGGCTTGGGGCAGGTAGCTCTGCACCAGTTCGTCAAATGAGATCTGTCCCAGGCCGGGCAGTTTTGAACCCGGGCCCATGGAACCGGCCGCGTATCTTGGATCATCGGCCTTGGAAAATTGTTCGGCCGCCTGTTTGGCCAGCCGGGCCGCCTGCTGGTTGATCTCAAAACATCTATCGGCCAGGCCGTGTTCGGCCAGGATGTGTTTTGCTCCGCCAAAGCTGTCGGTCTCGATGATCTGGGCCCCGGCCGAAAGGTAATCGTTGTGTATCTTCTGGATGACATCGGGCCGGGAGAGGCACAGGAACTCGTGACAGCCGGGGTGGCCGCCATAATCCCCGTCGTTCAATCCCGCCGCAAAAAGCTGGCTGCCCATGCCACCGTCCATGATCAGGATCCTCTGGCGGGAGATGTTCAAGAAACCTTCCCGGTCGTTCATCATATTATCCCTTTTTGTTTCAGGTTTTCCAGCACCTCGGCCACGGCCTGGCCCCTGCCCATGGTGTAGAAGTGGAGGCAGGGGACCTTCTGCTGGTACAGCCCGGCGCAGAGTTCGGTGGCAAAGTCCACTCCGGCCGTGCGGGCGGCGGCCGGGTCCTTGGCGCCCAAGATTCTCTCCACCAAGCCCTGGGGCAGGTTGACGTGGAAGTCTCTTGGTATGGCGGTCAATTGCCGGGGGCTGGTGATGACCTTGATGCCGGGGATCACCGGAACGTCGATGCCCTCGGCCCGCACCCGGTCCACGTAGTTCTTGAATATCTCGGCCGAGAAGACCATCTGGGTGATGATGTAGCTGGCCCCGGCGGCGATCTTCTCCTTTAAATGCTTGATGTCCTCGTCCAGGTTGGGGGACTCGTAGTGCTTTTCGGGGTAACCGGCCACGCCCACGCAGAAGTTGGTGGGATCGGCCACGTCCAGCTCCTCCAGGTATTTTCCCTTGTTCAGGTTGGAAGCCTGCTCCACCAGCTCCGAGGCATAGCGGTGTCCGTCCTTCTCCGGCTCGAACTCGCCGAAACCCGGCGGCGGGTCGCCCCTCAGCGCGAACAGGTTGGTGAAGCCCAGGTAGTGAAAGTCTATTAAAGCGTCCTCGGTCTCGTACTTGTTGAACCCGCCGCAGATCAGGTGGGGCACGGTCTCTATCTGGTACTTGTTGGCCAGGGCCGCGCAGATGCCCACGGTGCCGGGCTTCTTGCGGCGGGGGATCTTGCGGATGACCTCGTCCACTTCCTCGTAAACGATGCTCTGCTGGTGGTAGGTGACGTTGATGAACGAGGGATCGTATGGTTTAAGCAGGTTCACCGCCTGGTAGATGCTCTGGATGCTGTGGCCCTTTTCGGGCGGGGTGATCTCCAGGGAGATCAGGGTCTTTTTGCGGTTCTGCAGGTATTCGGTGATGTGCATGGTTTTTGATGAGCTCCCAAGTGGGTTTTAAAGGGCTTTTATAAGGAAACCAGGAATACAGGAAAATTTAGATTAGGTTACGATTTTATAAGGAAACCAGCCTGTCCGCCGCACTCCGCCGGACACTGAGCATAGTCGAAGTGTGGCGGGGGTAGGCGGGGTAACCAGATAAAGGCGGAAACCAGCGATGCCGCGTAACTACTAATAATATAATATAGCTTTCGGCTATGTCAAGCATAAAATGGGCTTTGGGGGCTTATATTTGGGAAAACTTGAACGGTCTGGGTTTTTGGGTGTTTTTGTCGTGCCAAAACTATATACTATGGTCCAACAACAGTTTATTTAATCCTTAGCCCATACATTAATGTATGGGCTAAGGATAGCACAGGAGAATAAAAATGCCCCATTCGTATTCCAAAATATGGATCCACCTGGTCTGGAGCACCAAAGACCGCCTGCCCTACCTCACTAAAGAGATAAAGAACAAGGTGATCTTTCATATCAGGGAAAAAGCAAAAACCGAAGGGATTTATGTTGATACCATTAACGGGGCAGAAGACCATGTCCATTGCCTGATCGGGCTTGGTTTGAAGCGCAGCATAGCCGAGGTGGTAAGCCTGTTGAAAGGCGAATCGTCTCATTGGGTCAATGAACAGGCGTTGATGAAATTTCATTTCAATTGGCAGATCGGGTATGGCGCGTTTTCATTGGCTGAATCGCAATTGGATACAGTCCGCCGGTATATCCTGAACCAAGAAGAACATCATAAGACAAAAGCGTTCGAGCAAGAATACAACGAATTGCTAAAAAACAAACAATGTGGTATATGGGGGTAAAAGACCGTTAATGACCTGATTGGCATGGTTTGTGGTTGTTTTCCATAGGTTGTTTTTCATAGCCCATACGTTAACGTATGGGCTATGAATTTGTTTATGCCTGGGTAGGTAATCCTTTGTCACAAGACAAACTCCAGCAGGTTTTAGCCTTGACTTTAACCCCCATAAGTGTTAAAATTATAATCTTACTTTTAAAACCAACGTAAGGCCTATGTCAATGCAATACAATTACATAGTAATCTGGTTGAT
>JAURWH010000051.1 GCA_030655055.1 bacterium | reverse complement strand
TGGGCGAGCCGGGAGCGGCCAAACGGGCGGCGGCGGAGATCTACGAAACTATGCGCAGGAAGCAATAATAGGTAGTCAGTATTCAGTCTTCGGTATTCGATATTCGGTTAACCGGTATGCCACCAATCCCAAACATCAATTCACAAATCCCAATGAAGATCATAGACCTTCGCTCCGACACGGTCACCAAACCCTCGGCCGCCATGAAGCGGGCCATGTTCATCGCTCCGCTGGGCGACGACGTCATCGGCGACGACCCCACGGTCAATAAGTTGCAAATCGAGACCGCCAAACTGCTGGGCAAGCAGGCCGGGTTGTACGTGCCCTCCGGCACCATGGGAAATCAGATCGCGTTAAAGACCCTGACCCAGCCCGGGGACGAAGTGGTCCTGGACCACGAGTCCCACATCTTCCGCTACGAAGTGGCCGGGGCGGCGGTAATGTCAGGCCTGCAGTTCCATACCATCTCCGGCCCGGGCGGGATCATGACGGCGGAGCAGGTCAGGGAGGCCATCCGCCCGGCCGACATCCACCAGCCGCAAACCACTGTGGTCTGTCTGGAAAACACCCACAACCGGGCCGGCGGGGTCATCTATCCACTGGACGAGATAAAAAAGATCTCCGCCTTGTGCAAAAAACACAAGATAAAAATGCATCTGGACGGCGCCCGCTTGTGGAATGCCTCCATTGCCAGCGGAGTCGGCTTAAAGGAATATTCCAAATACTTCGACTCGGTGATGGTCTGTTTCTCCAAGGGCCTGGGCTGTCCGGCGGGCTCGGTGCTGGTGGGAGATAAAGAGTTCATAGAAAAGGCCAGGCGCAACCGCAAGATGATGGGCGGAGGTATGCGCCAGGCGGGTATTTTGGCCGGGGCCGGGCTGTATGCGCTAAAACACAACCTCAAAAGAATGGCCGAGGATCATAAGCGGGCTCAAACATTAGCCCAAACTATATCTCAAATACCAAAGATCAGGATAGATCTGGCCAGCGTCCAGACCAACATAGTTGTCTTCGACATCAAACAAACCGGAATGCGATCAGAGCAGGCCATGGAAATACTGGCCGGGAAAGGCCTGTGGCTGGTGTCTTTTGGCCCCACCCGGCTCCGGGCGGTGACCCATCTGGACGTGAACGATAAAGACATAGAAAACGCCGGGGCCATAGTGAAGAAAACATTTGGCGGACGCAATAAATAATCATTGCTATTTTACCTGGAACTATATATAATTGCTCACTTTTACCGGTCAACAAAATATTCGTTAAAGGCTTGAGATGAAATACAAATCCCAGCAGATCTCCCACATCAAAAACACCAAGACCGACGTCAAACCCCTGAAAAGCCTGAAGCTTCACGGGTTCAACAACCTGACCAAGACCCTGAGCTTCAACATGTACGACATCTGCTACGCCAAGAACCAGAAGCACCGGGAAGAGTACATCAAGTACATCGATGAGGAATACAACGCGGCCCGGCTGACCAAGATCCTGACCGAGGTGGCCAATATCATCGGGGCCAAGGTGCTGAACATCGCCCAGCAGGACTACGACCCCCAGGGGGCCAGCGTCACCATGCTGATCTCGGAAGAGCACGTCCAGCCGGAGCACATAGACTTTCCCAACGGCACCGCCGAGAACCTGGAGCACCAGGATGTGGTGGGGCACCTGGACAAGAGCCACATCACCGTCCACACTTATCCCGAAAGCCACCCCGACAACGGGATCAGCACTTTCCGGGCCGACATAGACGTCTCCACCTGCGGGGTGATCTCTCCGCTGCGGGCCCTGAACTACCTGATCAACTGCTTCTATTCCGACATCGCCATCATGGACTATAGGGTGCGGGGCTTTACCCGGGATGTCTCCGGCAAGAAGTACTATATCGACCACAAGATCAACTCCATCCAGAACTACCTCTCCAAGGAGCTGGTCAAGGATTACCAGATGGTGGACATCAATGTTTACCAGGAGAACATCTTTCACACCAAGATGGTGCTGAAGGATTTTGACATCGACGAATACCTGTTCGGCCGGGGCCAGAAAAAACTGCTGGCCTGGGACAAGTTCAAGATAAAGAAGCGCCTGCAGAAGGAGATGTACGAGATATTTTCGGGGGAGAATACGCCCAGGTTCTAAAGAGGTTATAATGCTGAGGAGCCGTGAAAAGGGACTGTGCCAACAGTCCCTTTTTTTGTTTCCATAGAACAAACCCTAAAATAGTTGTTTATTATATTGACAGTCATAAAATAATTTTGTATAGTAAAGGCATGGCTAAAACAGTTCAACCGTCACTAATCCTTCGTTCCAAGCTGCAGCTTCCCCGGCCCAAGCCGGAAACCCTTAAAAGGCCCCGGCTGATGGACGCTTTGGGGAACCAGCTGGACCGCCGTCTGCTGGTGATCACCGGCGATGCGGGGTACGGAAAGACCACCCTGCTGGCCCAGATCAGCGAGAAGGCCCGCCTGCCCGGAGTGTTCCTTTCCTTGGAGCCGGAGGACAGCGATCTGGTGACGTTCTATTCCGGCCTGGTCTGCGGGCTGGAGAGGCTGCAGCCGGGGCTGGCCAAGCGCTGCCAGGGCCTGGTCGACCGGGGCACCGACATCGGCAAGAACCACCGGCTGGCCATGGGGACACTGCTGAACGAGCTGGTGGAGAAGCGCAACGAAGAGCTATTCATCTTTCTGGACGACTACCACTCCCTGTCCGATGACAGCGAAGTGCACCAGGCGCTGGATTATTTCATCGATCATCTGCCCCCGGGCGTCCACCTGGTGATAGCCTCCCGCAAGGAACCTCCGCTGCCCTCCCTTCCCAAGTGGCGGGCCAAACGCGACCTGGCCGAACTGAGCCGGGAATCGCTGAAATTCACCGAAGAAGAGATCAGATCCCTGCTGGAGCAATTCTATAAGATCAGCCTTTCGGAAACCGACATCAAAGGCCTGGCCCAGAAGACCGAAGGCTGGATCACCGGGGTCCAGCTGATACTGCAGGCCGCCGGCCGGGACGGACGTTCGGTGCGGGAAATGCTGAACGCTTATCTGGAGGAGCACGGAGACCTGTTCCGGTATTTTGCCGGGGAGATCTTCAACCGGGAGAACGAGGACTTAAAGGATTTTTTAAAACGCAGTTCAGTGTTGGACGTCATGACCGCGGAGTCCTGCCGCTATGTCCTAAAGGCCAATAAATCCGAAAGGCAGCTGGAGGAGCTGGTCAACAGCAACCTGTTTGTCTCTATGACCAACTCAGGGGAATACAGGTACCACAGGCTTTTCCGGGAGTTTCTTTACGACCAGTTGACCGATCCGGGCGAAAGGAGCGGGCTTCACGCCCGGGCGGCGGAGCACCACGAAAAGAACGGCGAATCAGCCAAGGCCATCGGGCATTATCTTTCCGCTGACAAGCACCGGGAAGCGGTGCGGCTGATAGACCGGGACCGGGAGCGGTTGATCAACCGGGCCCAGTTCGCCCTGCTCCGCTCCTGGCTGGAGCGCCTGGCCCCGCAGGTCTATGACGAGTTCCCCTGGCTGTATGCGGTCCAGGCGGTGCTGTGCAAGGAGCAGGGCAAGCTGGAACAGGCCGAAAACCTTTACCAGCGGGCGGAAAAGCAACTGCAGGGGAAAGCGGTCCAAAGTTCTTCCCGGGCTTATGTACTTTACGAAAAAAGCATAGTACTGCACCGCAAGGGGGAATCCAAAGAAGCCCTGACGGTTCTTAAGCTGGCCCTTAAATGCTGCGCACCGGAGAACAGCGACCTGAAGACCTCCATCCTGGGGTTCACCGCCCAGGTCTGGCTGGAGGGGCTGGGGGATGCCAACAAGGCCAAAACCTGCCTGAACCAGGCCCGGAAACTGCTGAAAGGAACCTCCAACAAGATGCAGGCGGTTTACATTGAGCAGAAGCAGTCCGTGCTGTGGGAAAGCATCGGGGAAAAGCGCAAGGCCTTCAACATCTACAAGGGGATCATCGAAATGATCGGCGATGATTACTCGCACCTGGTGGGCTCATACTTTCACAACGCCGCCAAAGTGGCCCTGGATTACGGACGGTACGATTGGGCCGGTGAATGCCTGAACAAGGGGCAGGCGGTGTGCCGGGGCTATGAAGATATTTTCTCCGAATCCATGCTGGAGTTTGGCTACGGGTACCTTTATCTTTTTAAGGGAGAATGGGACCGGGCCCAAAAGCACCTGGAAAGGGCCCACGATATTTTCAAGGAGATGAACTGGACCCGTTCGGTCTGCATAGCGCTCCGCCAGCTAAGCCGCCTTTCCCGCTACCGGGGCGATCCGGACCAGGCCCGCCATTATCTGGAGCTGATGAAACAACAGCCGCTTGGGCCGCTGGACCGGATCGCGGTCTTGATGGAACAGGCCATGATCGGGATATTCAAGGAGCAATACGGCCCGGCCCGGGAAGCCCTGGACTCATGCCGGGAGCAGGCCATCAAATATTTCGGCAAGATGGGGGAAATAATCTGTTATCTGGCCGAGGCGGGCATACAGGCCGGGTTGAAAAGGCCGAAAGAGGCTGAACGCTGGTTCCTTAAAGCGGTCACCCTGTCCAAAGACTACGGCTTTGACGGCCTGCTGGCCTGCGAACTGAGGGCCAGCCCATCTCTTTGCCGATTGGCCCAGAAATGCACAATAGAGAAAACCTATCTGCTGACCATTCCGTCCTTCATGTCCGCAGAGGTTAAAGGTCCGGCTCAAGTGGAAGCCGGACTGCGGGTGGAACTGATGGGAACCCCCGGCATCTTCAGAGGCGAAAAGGAGATCACCAGCGGCTTAAGGCGCCAGGCCCGGCAATTGTTGTGTCTTCTGGCATATCACTGGGAGCGGGGCCTGAATCGGGAGGAGATCCTGGAGGCCATGTGGCCCAGGGTCAAGCCCAAACAGGCGGTGGACAATTTTCATCTGGTTCTGTTCGAGGTGCGGCAGGGCCTGCAGAAAAGCATCGGGAGATCCTATGGCAAGGCCATAGTAAAAGAGGGGGGAAGATACCGGATCGGCCCCGGCCTGCCGGTGAGGACCGATGTCCGGGCCTTTGAGGAACTATTGGCCGGATCGCGGGAATCGGAAAAGGCCGGGGATAACGCGGCCTCCAAAAAGAGCATGGCCCAAGCATTGTCCCTTAAGCGGGGAGAGTTCTGCCAGGGTTGGGCGGAGGACTGGGTCCAGGGGATATCCCGCCGGCTGGAGGATCTGCACCAAAAGGCGCTGTTAAAGCTGGGGGCCCTGCATCTCCGGGACGGAGAACTGGAGACCAGCCGGGAATGTTATGAACTGGCCATCGGGCGCGACGAATTGTGCGAGGAGGCCTGCAGGGGGCTGATCAGGATCCACGGGGCGAAGGGAGATCTTAACCAAGCCAGGGCCCTGTTTGCCAACATAGAAAAAGCCCTGCGCAAGGAATTGAAGGCGGAGCCTGCTACCGAGACCATGGAAATTTACCGGATGGTTATGGCACCAAAGAAATAGGCCGTAATAATTAAATATGACTATCTAACTTGCTCAGGAAAAGTATAGATAAAATAATGGGCTGTCAAAAACGTAGATTTAACCCAACTATGGTTTTTTTATTTTTTATGCTGTCAACTAAGGAAAAGAACCAAAAAGAAAAAATACTCGTTCGGCCTGCGTGGCCCGTTCCATCGCCGCCATCCGCGATTCCTGCGACATCATCGTCGCCTCTTTCCACTGGGGCTTTGAGTACAAGGATCATCCGGCCCGGACCCAGAAAAAACTGGG
>JAURWH010000050.1 GCA_030655055.1 bacterium | reverse complement strand
ATATTGCATGGATGTTGATGTTACTATCATTGATACATAAAAGGTTATTGCCACTCAGTGCCCATACTTGGGAGCTATAGGATTTAACGTCAGAAACTCCAGCTTCCGTATATATCGGTTTATATTCACCCGCACTTGTCTTGAATAATCCATATGGTGTTGCCACATATGCTTTATTCCCCAAAAAGCACAGATCATTGATAACATTGGTCGGCAATCCAACATCTGGCCTTACGGGTTCAACCTTTTCGCTGCCAAAGCACCATCTGTAAAACAAGCCTGGTGGGTTCTTCGCTTCCCAGATATTATGCTTAGAGTCAATATAGAATAATGTACTTGCTGAATTTGATATAAAACCTTGTAGTATTTTGTCCGATAAAGAGAGATTTAATAAGTTTGCACTTGTTGATATTTGACCCTCCGCATCATCGCTTACTTGTGTCCATTTTTTTTGATAATATATGTATTCATCCGGACCATCCTCTCCAACATTTACCATCAACATATCTTTTGACACTTTCTCGATACTTGCACCTTGCACCGGGTAAAATTGCGGCGGGATACCGTCCCAAAAAACAGTATCGTCTTTGCACCATAAAATATCATCTTCTGTAGCTATTAAAATTGTACTGTCTGATAAAGAAGCTATATCTTTACACAGTTGGACAGAAATTGTATCAATTAACAGTTTTTGTTCAAATCTTTTACCATCCCATATAAATATCCCATCATCATTGGTAATGAACCAAATATTTTTCTTATAATCAACGGCTACCCCTCCGAATTCTGAATTAATTTTTAATGGTGTTTGTACCGTCTCAAATTTATCGCCTATTAGTTTGAATAATTGTTTCTTCGTGTAAAACCACAATTTATCATCCCCATCATAAAACACATGCGGCCAGGTTTTTGGCAAACGATAAATTTTCCATTTATTATCATTATATACCATCACCCCATTTTCTCGACCAATGGCTATTTCCCCTCTTTTATTTTCCGTTATGCTGGTTACGCCGCCATCAATGAACCCACCAGCATCATTTTCAACTGTCAAATGTTTGATAAAATTGGAAGTGTCAACTGTGTTTAATGTACCAACCGTTTGTTTATTTACTTGAGACTTGTTGTTGCAGCAAACACAAACAGAGAAAATTACCACTGCAACGAGAGGGTTTAGGATTTTATTCATATCACTCCACTTTCACCAACTCATACTTCCTGCTCCCCAGCCCCAGCTTCTCCGCATGATCCAGCTGCCAGGCCCAGTCCACCTCCGCATAAATATCCCTAAACTTGTCGCTGCCGGGTTTGTGGGCCTTCTCCAGCGCCGAGTTCTTGTTCCCCCCGGACTGCATCACCAGGTCGTTGCTGGCCGCGTCAATGGCCACCGGGTCCAGCGAGCCGCAGATGCCCAGGTCCGGCACTATCGGGTTGTCGGCGTGGCCGTAGCAGTCGCAGGCCGGCGAGACGTTCATGATGAAGTTGAGATAACCGATCTTGCCCTTCTTGTTCTGGGCGAACCCGGCCAGGTACTCCGCCATCTTCTCCTGCATCTTCTGGGCACCGGTGTCCCAGCCGTTGCGGGCGGCGTGGGTGGGGCAGACCACAATGCAAGATCCGCAGCCGATGCACTTCTTGGGGTCTATCACCGCGTATTTGTCTATGGCGATGGCATCGGCCGGGCAGTTCTCGGCGCACTTGCCGCAGGCCATGCACTTCTCGGCCTTGATCACCGGCGTGACATCGGAATGCATGGCCAGCTTGCCGCCCCGGGCCCCGCCGCCCATCCCCAAATTCTTGATGCTGCCGCCGAAGCCCGCCAGCTCGTGGCCCTTAAAGTGGGTGACGCAGACGATGGCGTCGGCCTTGTACAGGTCGTGGGCCAGCTTCACTTTCTTGAGGTGGGTGCCGTTGACCTCGACCTCCACATACGCCCCGCCCCGCAGGCCGTCGGCTATCATCACCGGACATCCCAGCGAGGAGTAGGTGAACCCGTGCTGGTGGGCCGTCTCCAGGTGATCGACCGAATTGGAGCGGCTGCCCACATACAGGGTGTTGGCATCGGTGACGAAGGGCTTGGCCCCCAGCGCTTTTATCTTGTCCACCACCGCCCGCACAAAGTGCGGCTGAACGAAGGCGGTGTTGCCCCGCTCGCCAAAATGGACCTTGACCGCCACCAGCTCGCCCTTGGCCACGACCTTGGACAGCGGCATCTGGTCTATGATGCCGGAGAGCTTGGCGTAGATGTTGCGCTGGGAGCTTTCGCTGAAATCGGTAAAATAAACCTTGCTGGACATTTTACACCTCTTTTAGAAACAGGTTATTTACTATCCGCAGACGTTGTGCTGAGTTTGCCGAAGCATCGCGCAGATATTCGCAGATCTATCAATATAAAAGGATTTGAATGATCAACCAGGTTCCCACCCCGGTTGTCGCGTTAAAACGATCAGTGAGCATCGCAGTTGACGGCGGAAAAAGCTTGTCTGCATGTTTGAGGGCTTGGCCAAA
Source organism: bacterium (assembly GCA_030655055.1). Taxonomy (NCBI): domain Bacteria; species bacterium. Next base: position 159 of record JAURWH010000050.1, on the reverse strand, counting down.
GCCCGAGTTCAGACAAGCCCGCCGGGAACGAGAAGCGCAGCGCGGGCCTGCTGCAGCTTTAACGCAAGCATGGCCCGGAGAGTTTTAAGCGACGAGCTTTTTCTTTTGGTTCTTTTTCTGGAGCCTGCCCTGAGACGGCTATTTACCTTGCAAACGAAG
>JAURWH010000049.1 GCA_030655055.1 bacterium | reverse complement strand
GAAGCGCACTTGTCCGCTTTTTTCATTAAGCCAGCTGCTGTAAGGCTGGGAGGCCGAGGGATCAAAACCGGCCAGGACCTCCAACGTATCCGGGATATTGGCAGAGGCTGGGGACAGAGGCAGGTAGACGATTTTTACCGGCAGGCTGAAGGGCAGTGTCCGGTAACTGGCTTCCACCGTATCGGATGTTATAAGCCTGGAGGGAAAGTATATTTCGCCGGTACGGCAATCCAGGGCATAATCAAGATTGGGAACCATAAGGCTGTCGTTCAAAAGCATCGAATCGCTGCCTTTGATGATGTTCCGGTGAGGCAGCTGGTAAGAATTGCCGGAAAACCCTCCCGGAATGACAACCCTGGCCCTCCCTGCTGTTTCCTGACCGGTTAAAGAGGAAGACCAGAACGGTATCAGGAGCGTGATCAGAAGATATTTTATTAGTGATGTTCTCATTCTTCGCTGACATTGAACAAATATTGGCCCGAGACCGTAAAAATGCCGCCGAAAGAACTGCAGGCCACGGACAAGGGGGCGGCAATGGCGCAGCCAGCCCCGGGGTTGATCCCTGAAGGCTTGATCTCAAAGGAGCTGAGCCGGCCCTTGTCCTTTTCGCAGACCCAGAGAACCGGGGACCCCGTCTCAAAACAAACGGCGGAGGGAGAGGCCGAAGGCGAAGCATCTATCTTCCCCAGATAGCTTCCGTAGATGTTAAATAACGTGATCTTTTGGGCCCGGGCGTCGGCGGCGGCCAGGACGGTCCCCGCTCCGTCCACCGCCAGGGCGGTCGGCCACTGGAAACCTGCATTTCCGGACATCAGCCGGAACCTCCGGACCTCCTTTCCCTGATTATCCAGGACCACCACCGTGTTGGCCAGATTGTCCAGCAGATAAAGGCTGCCGTCCTTAAGGACCGCACCGGAAACAAACGAACTTCCCGAATAGGAAATGGTGTTTTGTTTTTGCCCCCAGATATCATAGTATTGGATATTTTTGTTCAGGTCATCCACCAGGTAAATGCCGTTGGCCTGGCCGTTGAGCAAAAAACTGCGGGCTGAGGGCATGGCGGATTCATAGTTCAGGCTGCCGTCGCTTTTGTAGCTGACTATGCGCCATCCTCCAGCGTCGGTGATGAACACGTCTCCACGGAGACTGGAACACATGGAAGGCCGGTCATCGTTGATGCTCAGCTGGGCGTACTTGAAGGCTTGAACGGTTTTGATCTTGACGCCGCCGGGTTCCGGCCTCCTTTGTTCAACTATGGCAGTACAGGAGAGAACGCCCAGCGAACAGGCCAAAAGGCAGATCAGATATCTCATAGATTTCCTCACTTTCTTTAATACAGAAAATCCTCCGGCCTGACCATTGCTTTTGGCTGACGGAGGATGTTCTGAACATCGATTGATGGGCGGTCCTAAAAACTGCGTAAAAGGGCCAGGGTGATGGTTTCGGGCTGGTAGGAATAGCATTCAAGGCGCCAGTCAGGAACCTGGGACAATTTTGTCCGTTTGTTGAAACGTTTGGCCAGCCTGGCGGCGTTGACCGCAGAAAGCATGTGGTTAAGCACGGAAGCGCCCACCGAATAACTGATCCGATGCAGGTAGTTACGGCTTTTGACCCTCAGGCCCCGGTAATAATACCATTGGTCGTAATTCTGCCATTCCCAGGAATCCTCTTCGGAATATAATTTATCGGACACATAGGCCTGCTGGGCGGCCGGGTCGTAGGGATAAAGCTCCCGGGCCTGGCGCCACTGGTCTTCGTTGTACCAAAAACTATTTGGCCATTCATAAACATTCTGATAATAAAAATCATCAGTCCGGCCGGAATTGGAGCCGGCCTCCTGGGCGGCGTAACTTATATAGTCGCGCCGCCGCATATCCCCCTGGTATTTGTTGAACAGGGCGGCCGACCAGATCACCGCCTCGGCGGCCACGAAACCTTTGGTATACCCTTTTTGGCCGACATAGTATTCTCCGGAACCCGGAACCAGCAAAGAAAGGAAAAATGCCTTCCGGGCTGATTTCCTGTATTTCCTCGGAAGAACAGGTTTACCGGGAACAGCTGGCTTCTCAACTGCAGCAGTGTCAGGGATGGTTTTGATGAGAGCTGCAGCGGGGCTTCCATTTGGAATATCTGAAGTTTGGACTGCCTGCCCGTAGGTCTGCAAATGGCAAAAAGCTATCAGCCCAATTGTAAATAATGTTCTTTTCATTTTATCACCGCCGCTTTGCAGGTTTTTACTTTGGCGTTTGTTCCGTCATTTGCCTCCACCCGGATGATATAAACGCCGGAAGCTATTTGCTCCAGGCTCCAGACAACCTCGTTTTCGGTCATGGCCTGCCCCGGCTGTCTATACTGGCGGACCAGTTCTCCGGCCAGGTTGAATATCTTGACATCGATCTCTGCATTGCTTTCCAGGAAAAACCTGATCTTTGCGTTGTCGCCCCGGGCCGGGCTGGGGTAAACATAGGCATTCTTGATCAATTCTCCGGACTGGGCGGGCAAGGGATGCAGGGCAGGATCCCAGTTCAAAAAACCGGTATGGGCCTGGTTGCCGCAGAACATCGGCCAGCTCAGGCTGGAAGCAGTTACCGGAGACCCGATGCTCCAAACATAAACATTGCCGTCATCGCAGCCCACGGCCAGCTCGATGTCGGAACTGTCCCCGTCCAGGTCGGCCAGCAACGGAGTGGACAGAATTTTACCGCCAACCGTCAAGGGGAATCCGGCGGCATCGGTGCCGTTGCCGTTAAAGGCATATATACGCCCGTCGGGAGAACCGATGATTATTTCCGGAAGGCCGTCGTTGTCCACATCGGCGGTTACCGGGGAAGACTGAACATTGAGGGATTCGGATATTGCTATCGGGAAACCAGAGATCAAGGTCGCGTTATAGTTATAAGCGTAAAGCTTGGTGCCTATGGCTGCAACTATTTCCAGATAACCATCCCCGTCAATATCACCCAGGGCCGGAGAGGCAATGGCGGTCTGGTCGTGGGATACCGGCCAGCCGGAAACGGTCCGGCCCAGTTTGTCCAGCACGGTTATTTGGTTTTTAGGACAGGCCACGATCTCGGGACTGCCGTCCCGGTTGACGTCGCCTATGGCGGTGGAAGCGGACACCCAATCCACCCAGGGCATCAAAGCCGGAAAACCTGACAGGTCCTTGCCGCTGTCAGCCAAAGCGAAGACCCGGCTGTCCCCTGAAAGGATCACTGCTTCCGAACCCGGGGAATCAGCATATAGTTCGGCTGCCGATGGTGTGGCCCTTGTTTCCATGGCCAGATCTTTTGGATAACCTGCAACAAGGCTTCCATCATATCGCCAGGCATAAAGTTTTTTGTCGTCACAGGCCACAATGATTTCCAAAGTATCATCACCGTCAATATCAGCCAAAGTGGGCGAGGAAAAGATCGGACCCTGGGTAAAAACAGGAAAACTATCCAGGATCACAGCCCATTTAACTGAGTCACCGGAAGTATTAAAAGTATCATGCGAAACAAAACTAAAACCCCAAACAGATCCCTGTGTCAATAGATCAGCCGAGGATATGAATACTTCGGGACGGCCGTCTTTATTCACATCTCCCACCGCAGGAGAAGAATAAATGTTGCCAGTCACTTTTGCAAATTCAGCCCGTAAATGTACCGTGTCATTGGCTGCTAATATTAATGTCGTGTCATGATTGAACAAACCCTGGCCGTTGGACATCATGGCATATACCCTTCCATCATTACCGGGTATTATCAGCACCGTGGTGTCTCCCAAAACCGCATAATTGGCGCTGTTCCAGTCTACAGTTTGTCCTAAATCATAAGGGAACCCCGGCAGGCTCCATCCGACCTTCACCCGGGCGCTCATGTTTTCGGACGGAGCAGTGATGCCGGTGATCGAAATATGGGTATAGGAACCGTCATTGGCCAGGGTCGCCGGATCGCTGCCGTCGTCTATCCGGTCGTTGTTACCGGCGTAATAGGCGTCGTAGGGGCTGGCATAGGTGGAATAAGGCGAGCCGCCCCAGCGCTGCAGGTCCTGGACGTGATCGGCCTCCAGTAGATAGATGGCTTTTATGTCTCCGGTCTCCAGGCTGTTGTCATACCATCTTTGGGCTATCAGGTCTTCATCCACATGATAGACCAGGAGCCCTCCGGCATCAAGTTCAAACGGCAGTGACATATCGTAGTCGTTTACTTTGATCAAGACCCCGTTGCGCCAGACCCTGGCCCCGTTGGAATCGGCTGAGGCGGAATCGGAGATGA
>JAURWH010000048.1 GCA_030655055.1 bacterium | reverse complement strand
CCCCTGGTCTACATATACACTCTCAGCGCCATGCTCTTCTGGGGCCTGTCGTATGTCTGGGTCAAGATAGCCTACGAGTACTACCAGCCGCTGACGGTCGTTTTCTTAAGGCTGGCCCTGTCCACGGTCTTCCTGTGGATCATCGCCCGGTTCATGGCACCGGGCGAAAGCATCAAGAAAGGCGACAAGCGGTATTTTATGCTGCTGGCCTTTTTTGAGCCGTTCTGCTATTTTCTGGCCGAGAGCTTCGGCCTAAAATACGTCTCCGCCGCCGTGGGCTCCATCATCATCGCCACCATTCCGGTCTTTACGCCGCTGGCGGCTTATTTTATGCTGCGGGAGAAGGCGGGCTGGGGCACCCTGGCCGGGCTGGCGGTATCGTTCCTGGGGGTGGGGCTGATCGTGTTCAACCAGGGCTTCGGGGTCGAGGTCTCGGCCAAAGGCATTGTACTTATGTTCCTGGCGGTGTTCTCCGGGGTGTTTTACGGCCTGCTGTTGAAGAAGGTCTCCCACCGCTACTCGGCCCTGACGGTGGTCAAATACCAGAACATCATCGGGCTGGTCCTGTTCCTGCCGCTGTTCCTGTTCTTCGACTGGGGGCATTTCAGCGGCGTCACCCCGGACTTCCGGGTGATCTCGGTGCTGGCCCTGCTGGCGGTATTCCCCTCCAGCCTGGCATTCGTGTTCATCACCATCGGGGTCAGAAACATCGGGATATCACGGGTAAATCTGTTCACCAACTTCATTCCGGTCTCCACCGCGGTGTTTTCCTTCTTCCTGCTGGGAGAAAGGTTCAATGCTCTTAAACTGACCGGCATGGCGGTGGTCATCGCCGGGCTGTTACTTTCAGAGTTAACTTCACGGCAAAAAGAAACCGGAGAAATAATCACACGATTTGACGGCTAATGAATCAGCATTCACTAAATATTCTGGAATTCAATTTTGTCCGCAATGCTTTAGCTCAGAAGGCTTCCACCCCCTACGGCCGGGAGGAGGCCCTGGCGCTGATGCCGCTGGCCGATCCCGAGGCCGTGGCCAGGATGCAGGATGAGACGGCCGAGGCCAAGAAGTATTTGGAGGCCGGGTTCGGCCTGGACTTTTACGAACTGCAGGACATCCGTCCCCAGCTGGAGGCGCTTAAGGCCGAGGGCGTGGTGATGGACTCTCTGGTCCTGCTGCACCTGTCACGCCATCTGTACGTGGCCCGGCAGGTCCGCTCATCGCTGGGGCTGCGCAACGAGGAGTATCCCCTGCTGTCATCGCAGGCTTTGGGACTGATCGCCTTCAAGGACCTGGAGGACCGGATAGTCAAGGCCATCGAGCCGGACGGCCGGGTGGCCGACAAGGCCAGCACCGAGCTGTACCACATCCGGCGGGAGCAGGAAACTGTGCGCCAGCGCATCCACTCCAAGCTGGAGGACATCATGGGCCAGGAGGCGGCCGACATCCAGGAGACGCTGATCACCATCCGCGAGGGGCGCTACGTGATCCCGGTCAAGGCCGACTCCAAGAACAAGCTGAAGGGCATAGTCCACGACAGCTCGGCCTCCGGGGCCACGGTCTACATGGAGCCGCTGGCCACCATCGAGATGAACAACCGGATGCGCCAGCTGTTCTCGGCCGAGAAGCAGGAGGTGGAGCGGATCCTGCGCCAGTTCTCTGTGGAGGTCTCCGAAAACCTTGACGCCATGGAGAACAACCTGGTGCTGCTGGCCCACTTTGACCTGGTGTTCGCCCGGGCCAAACTGGCCCTGGCCTGGAAGTGCGTGAGGGCCATATTCCCGGGCGGGCAGTACCTGAAGCTGATAGAGGCCCGGCACCCGGCGCTTAAGGATCCGGTGCCGCTGAACATGGAGCTGGGAGACGGCCGGACCACCATGGTCATAACCGGGCCCAACACCGGCGGCAAGACCGTGGTGCTTAAGACCGTGGGCCTTTTAGCCCTGATGAACCAGTCCGGCCTGCAGGTCCCGGCCCGGGACGGCAGCGCCCTGCCTTTGTTCGGCCAGGTGTTCGCCGACATCGGCGACGAACAGTCCATCTCCCAGTCGCTGTCCACTTTCTCCTCGCACATCTCGCAGATCAAGGGGGTGCTGGAGAATTCCACCGCCCGTTCCCTGGTGCTGCTGGATGAGATCGGGGCCGGCACCGAGCCGGCCGAGGGCGCGGCCCTGGCCATGACAATTCTTTTAGAGCTGACCAACAAGGGCTGCCTGACGCTTTCCACCACCCATTACGGGGCGCTTAAGGCCTTCGTCCAGCAGAATGTCCAGATGCTGAACGCGGCCATGGAATTTGACCGGGAAAAACTGCAGCCCACCTACCGCCTGATGATGGGCGTGCCCGGGGCCAGCTACGGGATAGAGATCGCCTCGCGGTTGGGGCTTTCGCCCGAGGTCATAAAAGACGCCCGTTCCCGGATAGATTCCAAGTCGGTCCAGCTGGAGGAGCTGATCACCTTTTTGGAACAGGTCAAGCGCCAGGCCGAGCAGAAGGAGCTGAAGGCCATGGACGACATGGAGCAGGCCCAAAGCCTGAAGGATGAATACCAGTCCCGGCTGGAAGGTTTGCAGGAAGAGCTGAAGGCCATGAAGCTGAAGGCGGCCGAGGAATCCCGGAGCATCATCACCCAGGCCCGCAGCTCGGCCGAGCAGGCGGTGGCCGTGATCAAGGCCGAACAGGCCGGCAAGCAAAGCATCATCAAGGCCCGGGAAATGCTGAAAGCGGCCGAAGCCCTGCTGCCGCCGGAGGAAAGGCCCCAAGCCTACGCCAGGCAGGACCCCGGCCACGTCTTTAAAAAGGGGGAGAAGGTCTACCTGACCGACCTTAAAAAAGAGGGGTTGGTCACCGACCTGCTGGATTCCGGCAAGAAGCTCAAGGTGCAGGTGGGCAACGTGCAGATGACCGTGCCCCGGCAGAAGGCGGTGGCCGGCTCTTCCCAGAAGGCCCCGGAGCAGAAGCCCAGCCCCACCGTCAGCGCCGACAACGTCTCCGGGTTCGCCCCGGAGCTGCATCTGCTGGGCATGCGGGCCGATGAATCCATAGAGGCGGTGGAGCGCTACATAGACGACGCGGTCTATTACGGGATCACCAATATCCGGATCGTCCACGGCAAGGGGGAAGGGGTGCTGCGCAAGGTGGTCCGGGAGATCCTGACCAAGCATCCCCAGGTGAAGGCCTTCCGGTTGGGGGCTTGGAACGAGGGCCAGGACGGGGTGACGGTGGTGGAGCTGAAATAGCCAATACAATTAACAGTGAACCAGTCAGCAATGAACAGTGAACGGCAGACAAGATCCTGCAGATATTTGCGCCGCCCCGGGCAGACCGAAAGCATCAAAGGACTGCAGGTGATCCCCGGGGTGGGGCCCAGTATCGCGGAGGACCTGAACCGGCTGGGGATCAAGAAGGTCTCCTGCCTTAAGGGCCGGGACCCGGAGAAGCTCTACGCCAGATACTGTGCCATGGAAGGGCACCCGGTGGACCGCTGCCTGCTGTATGTCTTCCGCTGCGCGGTTTATTATGCTTCGCATGACAAGCACGACCCGGAACTGTTGAAGTGGTGGAACTGGGCTGATCGAAAACTAAAAGCAAAAAGCAGAAAATGAAATCACAAGGAATGTAAGCACTATGCCGGTCAGTATAAAAGAGGTCGTTACCAAAAAAGAACTCAAGCAATTCATTGAGTTCCCCTTTTCGCTGTACCAGGACCATCCCTACTGGATCCCGCCGCTGCTGATGGACGAGTACGAAACCCTTAAGGCGGACAAGAACCCGGCCTTTGAGTATTGCCGGGCCAAATACTGGCTGGCCTTTAAGGACGGAAAACTGGCCGGGCGGATCGCCGGGATCATCAGCCAGAAGTACATCGAGAAATGGGGCAACAAGTACGCCCGGTTCGGCTGGGTGGATTTCATAGACGATGCCGAAGTGGTCAAGTCCCTGTTTGCCACCGTCGAGCAATGGGCCAGGGAGCAGGGCATGGCGGGCATCCACGGGCCGCTGGGCTTCACCGACATGGACCACGAGGGGATGCTGGTGGACGGGTTCAACGAGCTGGGGACTTTGGCCGCCATCTACAACCATCCCTACTACCCCAAACAGCTGGAAGCGCTGGGCTACGCCAAGGACGTGGACTGGGTGGAGTTCGAGGTCAAGGTGCCGGACCAGATCCCGGAGAAGGCCGACCGGATCGCCAAGATCGTGATGCAAAAAACGGGGGTCAAAGTGCTGGAGGCCAAGAAGGCCAAGGACCTGCTACCCTACGCCCACCAGATGTTCGAGGTTCTCAACGCCGCCTTCGCCCCCATCTACGCCTTTGTGCCGCTGAACGAGAAACAGATCGCCATGTACATCAAGCAGTATTTTTCGTTCATCCTGCCGGACTACACCAAGATCCTTTTAGACTCCAACAATAAAGTAGCCGGGTTCGTGATCGGGATGCCCTCGCTCTCAAAAGCCCTGCAGAAGTCCAGGGGAAGATTGTTCCCCTTCGGTTTCATCCACATCCTGCGGGCCATCAGCAAAAAGAACAAGCAGATAGACCTGTACCTGGGCGCCATCCGGCCCGACCTGCAGGGCAGGGGCGCCGACGCCCTGCTGATGACCGAGATGTGCCGCTCGGCCATGAAGAACGGGGTGGTCTCGGCCGAGACCAACATCGAGCTGGAGGAGAACGTCAGGGTCCAGAGCCACTGGAAGTACTTCGAGTCGCGCCAGCACAAGCGGCGGCGCTGTTACATAAAAAAATGGTAACGAAGACCGGGCACCATATATCCGCAGATTTAACAGATTATCGCAGATTTTATATTAACATGGATAACCAATGGCAATGGTCATAATCTGCTTTAATCGTTCGACTGCTGCTCACGACAGCGTTTGCGGATGGTTGGTACCAAGATATCAGCGAATTGACTTTTGAAACACAATAGTGAAGGGCCAGGATGAAGAACGGTTTTGACAACGAGAAATACCTGCAGCTGCAGACCGAGGCCATCCGGGAGCGGGTGTCCAAGTTCGGCGGCAAGCTTTACCTGGAGTTCGGGGGCAAGCTGATCTACGATTACCACGCGGCCCGGGTGCTGCCCGGCTTCCATCCCAACGTCAAGATGCAGCTGCTGCAGCAGCTGAAGGACCAGGCCGACATCCTGTTGTGCATCTACGCCGGGGACATCGAGCGTCGCAAGATCCGGGCGGATTTCGGCATCACCTACGACGTGGACGCCATGAAGCTGATAGACGACCTGAAGGCCAACGGGATCTCGGTGAAGGCGGTGATCATCACCCGGTTCCAGAACCAGCCGGCGGCGGTGATCTTTAAGAACAAGCTCCAGCACCGGGGCCTGACGGTCTACACCCACGGCTACACCAAGGGCTATCCCACCGATGTCGACACCGTGGTCAGCGACCTGGGGTACGGGGCCAACGAATACGCGGCCACCGACAAACCGCTGGTGGTGGTGACCGGGCCGGGGCCGGGCAGCGGCAAGCTGGCCACCTGTTTGTCCCAGATGTACCACGACCACCGCCACGGCCTGAAATCCGGCTACGCCAAGTTCGAGACCTTTCCCATCTGGAACATCCCGCTTAAGCACCCGGTGAACGTGGCCTACGAGGCGGCCACCGCCGACATCCGGGACTACAATATGATCGACCCCTTCCATCTGGAGGCCTACGGCAAGAGCACGGTCAACTACAACCGGGACGTGGAGGTGTTTCCGGTGCTGCGCCGGATCCTGGTGAAGATCATGGACGACCCGATGTACAAGTCGCCCACCGACATGGGGGTCAACTGCGCCGGGTTCGGCATCGTGGACGACGAGGCGGTGAAGGAGGCCTCCCGGCAGGAGATCATCCGGCGCTACTTCCGCTACCGCTGCGAGCACGTGATGGGCTTCGTGGACAAGGAGACCATCCAGAGGGTGGAACTGCTGATGAACGACCTGGGGATCAAGCCGGAGGACCGGCCGGTGGTGGAGCCGGCCCGCCAAGCCTCGGCCGAGGGCCAGGACTGCGGCAAGGGAAACGAGGGGATCTTCTGCGGCACCGCCATCCAGCTGCCGGACGGGACCATCATCGCCGGCAAGAACTCGCCTCAGATGCACGCCGCCTCCAGCCTGGTGCTGAACGCGGTCAAGAAGCTGGCCGGGATCCCGGACCAGATCCACCTGATCTCGCCGGCCATCATCGAGTCCATCGCCAACCTGGACCGCAACATCCTGAAGGAGCGGACGGTCAGCCTGGACCTGGAGGAGACACTGATAGCCCTGGCGGTCAGCGCCATGACCAACCCCACCGCCCAGCTGGCCATGGAGCATTTGAAGAAACTGCAGGGCTGCGAGGTGCACAGCACACACATCCCCACCCCCGGCGACGAGGAGGGGCTGCGCAAGCTGGGGGTGAACCTGACCAGCGACCCCAATTTTTCCAGCCACAGCTTGTTCGTGGTGTGATCTAACCAAAACAAAACGGCAAAACAAGAGTCATCGGAAAGGAATCAATGAGAAAACTCATGCTCTCATTTGCGCTGCTTTCTTTAGTTGCCGGCATGGCCGCGGCCCAGCCCGGCGAGCAGTCCCTGATCACGGCCTGGGAACAGTCAATAAAGAATGATCCGGCCACGGTGGCCTTTGAGAAGACCGGAGATCGTTCTTACAAGTACCAGACGAAGAAATTCCCCTATAAAGGCGGTTTGCGGGTCGTAAATGCCACGATCGATGATTACGGCACCGACTATTATAATGACGGATACGACGAGGCCTGCAAGGTCGGCTATGTGGAGACCGAGATCGACAGCAACTCCGCTTCTTTCATGGAACGCTATGCCCGCAGTTACGGGGCCTGGCAGGCTTCCAATACCCTTTATTTTGACCAGAAGCAGAACCAGTGGCTTAATTACAACCAGTACCGCCAGTCCCTCACGAAAAAATACGGCAAAACATGCAAATCCCCCTGGCTGGCCATTTTAGGAAACTTTTGGGTGATATTTTTCGTAATCCTTATAGTGTTCATCATCCTCCTTTCCCGCAGGACCAACAAGCAGATGAAACAGGCCCTGGCCCGGCAGGACCATGCCCTGGCCGAGACCGACCGGGCCTTAAAGCTTTCCGAACAGTCGGTAAAGCTAAACGAGGAAAGCAACCGGTTGCTTAAAGAAATACTGGAAGCTTTAAAAAACAAAGATCAGGCAAAGTAGGATGATGAGATCCAAAGTAGCGGTCATCAAAACCAAACCGGAGACCGTCCTTCAGGACATCGCCCGGGTGATGGAGCTGGCGGGATTCAGGCAGTCGCTTGATCCCCAGAAGACCACCATCCTCAAGGACAACATCTCCTGGCATTACCCCTTTCCCGGGGCCAACACCACGCCCTGGCAGCTGGAGGGCGTGATCCGGGCTTTGCAGGCGGCCGGATACCAGGACCTGTCCTGCGTCCAGAACAAGACGGTGGTCACCGACACTTTCAAGGGCGAGGACCTCAACCGTTACCTGCCCATCCTTAAGGATCACGGGGTCCCGGTGCTGTACAATTTCAAGGGCCCGGACATGAAGTGGGTGCCCTATGTCCCCAAAGCGAAGATGCTGGCCCTGGACAAGATATTTCCCGAAGGGATACTGGTGCCGGACTATTTCTTCGGCAAGAACATCGTCCACCTGCCCACCGTCAAGTGCCACATCTACACCACCACCACCGGGGCCATGAAGAACGCCTTCGGCGGCCTGCTGAACACCAAACGGCATTATGCCCATTCCTGGATCCACCAGGTGCTGGTGGATCTTTTAGCCATCCAGCAGGAGATCCATTCTGGGCTGTTCGCGGTGATGGACGGGACCACCGCCGGAAACGGCCCCGGCCCCCGAACCATGTTCCCGGTGATCAAAGACTACATGCTGGCCTCCAGCGACCAGGTGGCCATCGATGCGGTCTCGGCCCACATGATGGGCTTTGATCCCATGTCCATCAAGTACATCCGGCTGGCCCACGAGCAGGGTTTGGGCTGCGGCAGGTTCGAGGAGATCGATCTTTTGGGGGACGATGTCCGCCAGGAGAACTGGAACTTTAAAGTGGGCAAGAACCTGGTCAAAAGGGTGGGCGGGGACCTGATCTGGTTTGGGCCGTTGAAGAAGATGCAGAAATTCTTCTTTCACACCCCGCTGGTGCACCTGTTCATCCTGGCCTCGGAGATCTACCACGACTACCTGCGCTGGCCGCTAAAGGACAGGTTCACCTTTGAAAACTGGAAGAGGGAAACGGCCTGGGGGAGACTGTTCCAAAAGTATTCATAGAACAGGGATCCCATTAACCGGGGAAGACAGGATTTACATGATTTACCGGGATATTCCATTAAAACCCCAGAACTTGTAATTGACGCTTTAGCATATCTGAAATAATTATTGTCTGATTGCGTTTGACTGAACTCATAATGAAGTATTGGTGCCTTAGTGCCACTTCGACACAACTCAGTGCATGCTTTGTGGCTGAATGAGTAAAAATCATGTAAATCCTGTCTGGGTTATAGGTTCGTAACAGCCTCATTTTTCGGGCAAATTATATTGAAAAACACCGGATTTTGTGATAAACTTAAAATTTACGGCTAAAAACAATCAAACCATATTACATTCAAGGAGAATCACTGCCATGAGAAAACTTTTAGGGCTGGCGCTGGTCCTGGGCCTGGTACTAACCGTGGTATCCTGCGGCAACCGCGGCAAGGTGATAGCCAAGGTGGGCAGCCAGAAAATAACCCTGGGACAGTTTGACGACAACTACCGGGCCCCGGTGCCCCCGCAGGATTCGGCCACTGCCATGACAAACAAGAGGCGGCTGCTGGATCAGATGGTGGAGCAGAAACTTTTGGCCCTGGAAGCCCTGGCCCGCAACCTGGACAAGGAGCCCAAACTGCAGAAGGAATACGAGGACCTGACCAAGAACATGCTGATGGGCCAGCTTTACCGCCAGGAGATCCTGGAGAAATCACAGCCCACCGACAAGGAGATCAAGGATTATTACAAGCGGATGGGCACGGAAGTAAAAGCCCGGCATATCCTGGTAAAGACAGAGGAAGAAGCCAAGGCCGTCTACAAGTCGCTTAAGGACGGGGCCGACTTCGAGGAGACCGCCAAGCAGAAATCACAGGATCCGGGTTCCGCTCAGCGGGGCGGCGACCTGGGCTGGTTCGGCTGGGGCCGGATGGTACAGGCCTTCCAGAAGGCGGTCTTTGACCTGAAGCCGGGCCAGCTGGGCAAACCGGTCCAGACCCCCTTCGGTTTCCACATCATCCGGATGGATTCCACCCGGCCGGCCCAGATCAAGCCCTTTGACCAGATGAAGGACATGATCAAGCAGCAGCTGACGGCCTCCAAGCCCCGGGAGATGGCCACCGAATACGTGGACAAGGTAAAGTCCTCGGCCAATGTCAAGATCAAAAAGGATGTTCTGGACATGCTGGCGGCCAAGCAGCCCCAGGTCATGGGCCCGGCCCCCCTGCCGCCGTTGGGAGACGAGGCGGAAAAGAAGAAGACCATAGTCACCTACAGCGGCGGCTCCTGGACGGTGGAAGTGTTCTACAACAAGCTCAACAAAATGTTCGGCGGAAATGCCGACCTCCGGAATTCCGCGGTGCTGGAACAGCAGGTGCAGGCCATGCTGGTGGAAGACCTGCTTCTGGAAAGGGCCAAGTCCAAGAACCTGCAGAATAATCCCAAGGTCAAGCAACAGATGGAAAAGGCCTGGGACGAAATGCTGGCCGCCGCATTCTATCAGGCCGAAGTGGGCCCCAAGGTCAGCGTCAATCCGGAATCGGTCAAGGTCTACTATGCCAAGAACAAAAAGGCCTTCTATCAGCCGGCCAAGGCCATGGTCCACCAGATAGTGACCCGGACCCAGCCCGAAGCCGAAGCCGTCTATAAACTGCTTTCCCAGGGAGCTGATTTTGCGGCCACCGCCTCGGAAAAGTCAATTGACTGGACCAAATCCTCGGGCGGGGCGCTGGGCGAAGTGGCCCAGAATGATCCCCGGTTCCCGGAAGTTTCCAAGGCGGCTTTTGCCGCCGGCCTGAACCAGGTCACCAGGCCCTTCGCCGTCAAGGAAGGTTTTGCTGTGATCAAGGTCAGCGCCCGCACCCCCGGCAAGCAAATGAGCTTTGACGAAGTGAAGCCTTCGATTGAACAGAACATGGGCCAGGGCCAGGAGCAGATCCTTTACCTGAGCCTGATCGAGGGCCTCAAATCAAAATATCCGGTAACCGTGGATGAGAATGTCTTAAAACTGGCCGGTCAGCAAAAGCCGGAGGAGGGAAAATAAAATGAAAAAACTAACCGTGGCCGGACTGGTCCTGATCCTGGGTTTGAGCCTGCTGGCCGGCGCCGGCTGCAAAAAAGAACAGCCCCAGGGGCAGGTGGTGGCCCGGGTCAACAAGACCGTCCTGACCGATTCCGACGTCAAGGACTATCTGCCGGCCGGGGCGGCCGGAATATCCCCGGCCCAGAAGGAAGAGTTCCTGCGGCGCTGGGTGGACACCGAATTGTTCTACCAGGAGGCCGTCAAAAAAGGTCTGGACAAGGACCCCAAGGTGGCCAAGCAATTGCGCGACCTGAAGCGGGAGATCCTGGCCAACCAGCTGCTGCAGAAGGAAGTGGTGGAGAAGCAGAGCGTCACCGAATCCGAGGTCAAGGCCTACTTTGACCTGCACCAGGCGGAATTTCAGAGCAACGTCCGCTACAGCCAGATAGTGGTCCAGTCCCCGGAGGAGGCCGCCGCCATCAAGTCCGCCCTGGACGGCGGAGCAGATTTTGCCAAGATCGCCAGGGAAAGGTCGCTGGACGCAGCCTCCCGGGTCAACGGCGGAGACATGGCCGGGTATCTGCAGCGGGGCAGCGGGGAAATGCCGCTGGATTTCGAGGAAAAACTCTTTGCCCTGGCCAAGGGCCAGACCTCGGAAGTCATCAAGCTGTTCAACGGTTATTTCATCATCAAGGTCACCGACAAGAAACCGGTCTGGCCGCCGGTGAAATTCGAGGATGTCCGGGAGGGGCTGACCAACGGGATGACCATGGGCAAGCAGAAAACGGCCTTTGACAACCTGACCGAAGAACTCAGGAAGACCGCCCAGGTGGAGACCCACCCCGACCTGATCAAGTAGCATTGCCGCAATATATTATTTGCAAACAAACAAAGGACTATCAGTAATGAAAAAAATCTATTTGGCCGGGGGCCTGCTGCTGCTGGCTTTGACCTGCTCGCTGTACGCCCAGACGGCCGGCGACGGGGTGGTGGCGGTGGTGGACGAGCAGCCGGTACTGCAAAGCGAACTGGACAAGCAGGTCTCTCTTTTAAAACTGCAGCTCAACCAGACCCAGAACATCATTCCCGAGGACTCCCTAAAAAAACTGGCCCTGGAAAGGCTGATCGAGGTCCGGCTGCTGATGCTGCAGGCCAAGAAGGAATCACTGGATGTCAACGACGCCGAAGTGGAGGAGGCTTTGAACAAGAGCATCGGCGAGATGAGGTCCCAGTTCCCAAGCGAAGAGGCCTTTAACGCCCAGCTTAAGGCCGAGGGCACCAACATCGACAAGCTGAAGGCCAAGCACCGGCCCGACGCCAAGAACCAGCTTCTGATGCAGAAGGTGATAGACAAGAACATCCGGGCCAGGGTGGCCCCGCCCACCGAAAAGGAAGTGCTGGATTTTTACGCCAGCCACAAGGACTCCATTCCGCCGGAGCCGGAGAAGGCAGAGGTGTCATGGATAGTGATAGTTCCCAAGCCGGGCACCGCCGCCAAGACCGCGGCCATCAACCGCTATAACCAGGTGATGGCCAAACTGAAGGCCAAGGGTGATTTCGCCGCTTTGGCCAAGAAATATTCCCAGGATCAGGGATCGGCCGTCAACGGCGGAGACCTGGGCTGGTTCGGGCGCAACCAGATGGTGCCCGAGTTCGAGAAGGCGGCCTTTGAAGGCAAGGTCGGGCAGGTCACCGAGACCGACACCCGCTATGGCCGGCACATCATCAAAGTGCTGGAGAAGAAGGGAGACCAGGTGCACGCCGCCCACATCCTGATCTCACCCGTACCCACCGAGGCCGACCTGGCCAAGGCTCGCAAACTGGCCGCCGGGCTGTACCGCCGGGTGACCACCGGCAAGGAGGATTTCGGCCGGGTGGCCAAGACCTACTCCGACGACCCGATGTCCAAGGAGAACAGCGGACTGCTGGGCCTGATCCCGGTGGAGGCCTTCCCCGACGCCATCAAGACCGAGTTGGCCAGCATGCAGGAAGGCGACATCAGCGAGGCGGTGGAGACCGAGCAGGGGCTGACCATCCTCAAGCTCAACAAGCGGGTGGCGGCCAAGGAGCCCACTTATGAGAACATCAAGAACGATCTGGTGGAGTACTTGAAGAACAAGAAGATGCAGGAGTCGCTGGAGGGGTATTTGAAGAATTTGAAGACCAAGTACGTGATCGAGAAGAAGTAGGGACTTCTGCCACAAAGACACTAAGGCACAAAGAATAAACAAACAGGGTAATTCTCTTAAAGTAAAGAGCCTCCACGCACAACGTGGAGGCTCTTTTGTGCTGCAACAAGCAGCTATTGACAAATATCATAATAGTGATATAATTATGATATCATTTGAATAATGGGACGAACACACTTTTAGAATAGAAACCCCGGCATGGGCCACCAAGAACTCATCCCCCGTCCCCTTCTCTTGCCAAGAGAAGGGGAGAAAGGGGTTGAGTTCCGTTTTGACAAGGTTTTTGAAAATTATCAGAATATGCATACTATAAAACAAAGGACGACGCCAATGCCGATGATAAAGCCGATATCCGACCTCAGGAACAAGGCCAATCAGATCTCAAAGATAGCCCACAGCACCGGTAAGCCGATCTTCATCACCAAGAACGGGGAGGGCGACATGGTGGTGATGTCTCTGGCCCATTACGGGGACATTCAGCGCAAGCTGGAGCTGTACGGAAAGCTGGCCGTGGCCCAGGCCCAAAAAGCCGGGGGCGACCAGGGCCGGGAGCTTTCCCTGGTAATGAAGGACCTGCGCCGGAAAATTAATGAAAAGGCGTAGTTATAATGTCCGCCTGCTGCGGGCGGCCGAGCAGGACCTGACCGAGGCGGTGATGTATGTGATGGCCGAGAGCCCGGCTGCGGCCCAGGCTTTGGCCGAAAGAATGGAGAAACAGCTGGCCTTGCTGTCAGGCCAGCCTTTAATGGGCAAAACACCAGGAGATGCCAAACTGGCGGGAATGGGGTACCGGTATATAGTGGTCAAGAATTATTTGGTTTTTTATACGGTGGAGGAGAATGATGTGCTGGTGCACCGGATAATACACGGAGCCAGGGATTATTTGAATATATTGCAGTAATATTTGTATCTTGTAAAAAGAGCCGCCCCGCAGTTGCGGGGCGGCTCTTTTATTATTGCCGTAGTTTTAAAGCTATTGTTTTGTTAATATCAAAAACGGGGTGCTTTCAAAAAAGACACCTTCATCGTTATGCTCTTTAATCAATTCTCTATATAACATTAATTTATTCTTGTCAACTGAAAATCCATAAAGCCGTACTTTAGAATCATCTAATAGCGACAGTCTCATGCAGTCTTTATCGGTAAAAGTTAAATCTAAGCAGATAGAATATTTAAAAGTGCTATCAACCCAGAAAACGCTACCTGTTTCTTGGAAATTGTATGAATTACCTATGCTGTCTATATATTTACCACAAACTACTACTTTATTAATAAAAGTGCTAATGGGCTCTCTTATTCTTACAAGATCTATGTTATCAATATCACCATAACCTGCATTATACTTCCAAATAATATTATCGTTATCAATCTGCTGTATTGTGTCTGAAGGGTAATGGTTTAAAGTATATATATTGCGTGTATTAGTGCTTATCAGGCTATCTGTCTCACGTCCCGCAGATTCATGAAAATTATATATTCTCCCTATATAATTATCAGTAATTTGAACATAGGCAATATATGCACTATTTGCTGCTTTTGGTGAACGGGTTTCTATAAGTGTTTTTAAATATATTTTATTAAACCAGTTGCCGGATAGATAGCTTAAAGGTTTATTGTGCTTCAGTGGGCTACATGAAAGCGTAATGAGACACATCAATAAGGCATGTAATTTCATGGTAGATCATCCTAAATAAATAATAGTATTATATCTTTACACCGAACGACCCGCCCAGGCCCACCTTCCACCTCTTCCAGTCAAACCGCTTCTCGCCCTCCAGCGGCCGGTTGATCCACAGCGGGAAGATGGCCCGCACCGGGCCCAGGGAAAGGGTCACCCCGGCGTCGGCGTAGAGGTACTTGGCCTTCATCTCCTGCCAGTTGTCCTTGACCGATCCCAGATCCCCGAACACCGAGGCAAAGCCCGGCAAGACCGGGATCGAGAGATTGGCGCTTATGGCCGCGTTGCCGTGCAGGTGGCGGCCGTAATAGCCCGGCAGGTTGGCCCCGCCGTCAATGTGGTACTGCTCCTGGGCTGAGAACCGGCCCTTGTAGGATACGATCATGTCATCCAAGCCCTTGGACTTGAAGGCTCCGGACAGGAAGTACTGCTCCTGGCTGGGCGCATTGCCCTGAATGTTCCCGGCAAAAAGCCGCAGGCCGGGCCGCAGCCATTTGTGAAAATAAAAGCTGTTCTTGTATTCCAGCTCGGCCCGCAAAAAGTTCTTAATGTCCCAGGCCGGTTCGGCCACGTAGCCCAAAGTGGCGGCCAGCCGGAGGTCGGAGCGGACATAGGGATTGCTGGCGGCATAGCCCCTTTCCCCGGTCAGCATGAAGATCTTGGCCGGGATGATGTCGCGGGCGTCCCAGAATCTGTAACCGTAGTCAACCATCTGATTGTATTCCAGTTTCAGGTCGAACCTTTCGGTCGGTCCCTGCATCAGATACTTTCCCCAACTGCGTTTCAAACCAACGCTGGCCCAGCGCAGGTCAAAGGCTTTGCCGCCGGAGGCATATATTCGGGGCGGGCGGGGAAGATCGGTGACCGGCGTCTGGTAATCGACCGAAAAGCTGACCTGCTTTGTCCCGAAACTGTAGTAGGGGTAAAAGGTCCACTGGTGTTTTCCCACCATGGGATCGCCGTCGGCCAGGTAGGCGCCGTGAGACATCACCCCCAGCCTAAAACCGTTGACCGCGTCGTACCAGGGCAGGGGGAAGGCGAAGACCTGATAGGCTTCAAAGTCAGGAACCCGGGGAAGAATGCAGAAGCTTACCTTGCGGGGCCAGCGGTTGTTCCAGCGGTTCGGTTCCAGGATGGTCCGGTCCTGATCCAGGACCGCCCATTGCAGATGGTTGTCCATCTGTAGGTAGAAGCTGGTGTCGGAACGCTGGGCGCTCCAGTCCAGATAATAGGCCTTGTTTGCTTCGTCCAAAGCCTGGAATTTTACCGGCACCTTGAAGTCTCCCCGTCGGGACAGTTTGAACAGGTAGGTGTTTCCCGGCGCCTCTATCCGGGCCGCCTTGGTTATGGAATAGTCAACCGGGGAGGCGCTGGCCAGCCAGGCCTGGAGATAGGGGCTGACGCTTTTTCCGGAGACCGAATCCATCACCGCCATGAAGTCCCGGCCGGTTACATGCTTGAACTTGAATTTGCGGTAATAGGCCTGCATGGCGGCATCAAAGGTGCTGTCGCCCAAAAACCCCTTCAGCCACCACATCATCAGGGCCGGTTTCTTGTAGGCGGTGACGGCGTACAACATCTGTTCATCGACCAGGCTGGCCTTGGTGCTGATGGGCTGTTCCATCCGGTTGGCGGCATAGAGATAGCAAAGGAAGTATCCGATATACCGGTCGGACAACTCGGGAAGCATTTTCTGCAAAAATTTATTGGAAAGCATGTTCCCCTTGGGGCCGTACTTCTCTTCGAAATACCGTTCCTCGGAAAAACTGTTGATCCCCTCGTCCAGCCAGGCCTCGTCCATCTCGTTGTTGCCCAGAATACCGTAGAACCACTGGTGGCCAATCTCGTGCATCACCACATTCTCCAGCAGCCGGGTAACCTTGTCCTCGCCCGAGGAGATGATCACCAGGTTGGGGTACTCCATGCCGCCCCCGGCCGCCATGCCGCCATCACAGACCGTCAAAGTGGGATAGGGATATGCACCGTACCATTTCCCGTAATAGTCCAGGGCATCCTTGGAATACTGCATTACGTTGGCCCATTTTTCCTTGTTCTTGGGCAGGCAGAACACCTTGATCTCCACCCCCTTGTGCGTCTCAGTGGTCTCTAGATAAGAGGTATCGGCGCACCAGGCAAAATCGTGGACATCGTCGGCGTAGAAGAAACGATAGGAACCGCTGTCCCCGGGCTGGTCCAGAGAGTCATAGGGATTCACCAGCTCAATGCCGGTGGCCCCCACCTTCATTCCCCGGGGCACGGTCAGGCCCACGTCAAAACTGCCGTAATCCCCGTAGAACTCGCCGTTGTAATGGTAGCCATCGGGATGCCAGCCCAGGCTGTCGTACACCACCATTTTGGGATACCATTGGGACATCTCGTAGTGAATGCCTTGGTGGCCCAGCCGGGAGAATATCTTCGGGACCTTGACCCAGTAGTCCAGGGAGAAGTCCAGGGAATCGCCGGGGACCATCGGGGCATTAAGCGGGACCTTGATCCCGGTCAGGTCCGGGCCGTATTCGTAGCTCAAGGACTGGCCGGATGCGGCCAGTTGGTGGAGCTCGATGTATCCCCGGTCTTCGGGCTTACTGCGCCAGAATTTATAATCACCCGCGTTCCGGGCTTCCCGGGCAAAGTCAGAATTCCTGTCCCGGTAGGCGTTGGGATAGAGGTGGAACCAGACGAACCTCAGGGTGTCCGGTGAATTATTGAAGTAGCGCAAGGTCTGGCTGGCATGCAAAAAATGATCTACGGTATCCAGCCGGGCCTCTATCTGGTAGGCCACCCGCTGCTGCCAGGCCCAAAGGGTCAAGGGGCAAAGGCAGAGAGCCAGCAGTACCAGGGTCAATGATCTTTTCATTTAAACCTCCGCTTTAAGGAGTGGTTTATCTTGCGGGATCTTTTTTTCTAAGTGCGACAATACTTCCTCCCGGTGCTTCCCGAACTGCAGGTACAACCCCCGGAAATTCTCCAGCCAGGTCTTGTTCACGAAGGGCGAGACCAGCACCCCGGTGCGGTCGGGATAATAACTTTTGATCTGCTCCCAGGTCCGGGACTGGACCACCCCGGCCCGTTTCTGGGAGACGCCCTTTTCGTCGAAGCGGTAGCTGGTCTTAAAGAAGAACGGCAATTCGGATGAGACGATCAGCAGAAAGGCCAGGCCCACCCATAACCACGGTTGCCAGGACTGCATCCAGAAGTAGACCAGCAGGCAGGTCACCACCGGGGCCAGGATAGCGATCACGGCCCGTTTTGGGGACTCGGCCAAGGGGTGCACCGTCCACTCAAATATTACGGCTGGTTCAGAAACTTGTTCCGGGCTCATTTTTCTCCTTTTAGCTGGCTGCGGTAGTCTTGTTTCAATGTTTCAAAGTATTTCAGGGCTTCGGGGCTTTGATAATCGGGGTAGGTCCATTCCAGGGGCTGGAAGCCGTCGCCCTTGTAGATCAGGGTGGTCTCGGCAAAGATCCCTTTTCCCAGATGAATGCGGTGGGAGAAATCCTTGCAGGAGGCCAGCACCAGGCGCGATTCGTTAATGTACCCGGGATCGATGTTCACTATCCGGCCCGGGGCTTCCGCCTCCCGGCTGTACTGGTCCTCCAGTTCGTTGGCCAGAAGTTTGAACTCGGCCAGCCGGTCCGGGCTTTGCAGGCGGTGCAGGCTCCACCAGGTGCGATAGAGGTTTGGGCCCATCTCCTTTTGGTAATAGTCGGTAAAGCCGTCAAACTCCAGCACCGGGCTTTTGCGGTCGATGAAATCGAACTTGCTCTGAAGGACCCGTTCCAGGTCCCACAGGCTGACCAGGCCGTTGTAGATCAGGCCCAGGAAATATTTTACCGGCTGGGGCGGCTGGGGGAGGGACATAGGCAAAAATTAAAAATCAAAAATAAAAAAGCAAAAAATGATGTCTGGAGAAAACCTGTTATCGTTCATCTATTTTCCGGGGTGCCGCCCTGGCAGGCCTTGACGCAGACCCCGCAGATGTACTGGTTTATTCCGGGGCGGCGGGAAAATTCATGGAGTTTAGTGATGCACTTGGGCTTGTCATAGCCCTGTTCAGTGATGGCCCCGGCCGGGCAGGCCGCCAGGCAGCGCCGGCAGGCGCCGCATTCGCCCTTGACCGGCGAGCCGGGCTCCAAGAGCAAGTCGGTCAGCACGCTGACCAGGCGCAGCCTGGCCCGGTGCACCGGGTGAATGAACAGAGCCGATCTCCCGATCCAGCCCAGCCCGGCCTGCACCGCCAGCGCCTTGTGGGACAGGTGCCCCAGGTGCTGCACCCAGTCCACCGTCTGGGAGGCGGGGATGGGCAGGGCCTTAAAGCCCTTTTGCTGGATGTAAAATCCAAACGCCGTTGCGGCCCGGTCCAAAGCGTCATTGGCGGTCTGGTAATGGTACTTGTAGAGAAATGTCGGTTGGTCAACAATATCATCAACCACCGGGTCCGAAAGCCTGATGCCGGCCACTATTCCGTACTTCAATCCCTTGGCCGGGCCTTCCAGCTGGGGATGAAAGGTCTGGCGCACCGGATCCAAGTCAGCTATTCCGAATACTGACATGCCTAAAGATGCGGACAGGTCGCGGAGTTCTTCGGTATATTTATAAGAATCGGTCATTTACTTCATCCATCCCAGCCAGGCGCCAAGCCACAGCAGCAGGGGAGCCAGAAAAACCGCCGGCAGCAGGTTGGCCACCTTAAGCTTCAGGTTGCCCAGCAGGTTCAACCCGATGCCCAGCACTAAAAGCCCCCCGGCCGCCGACATCACGTCGATATAGGCTCCGGGCAGGATGCCCTGGAACAGATAGGCCGCCAGCGTCAAAAGACCCTGATACAATAAGACCACCAGGGCCGAGAAGATGACGCCCAGGCCCAGCGAGGCCGCCAGGGCGATGGAACTAATGCCATCCATCAGGGACTTGGTGAAAAGCAGGGTATGATCGTTCTTAAGCCCGTCCTGCAGGCAGCCCACGATGGTCATGGGCCCGACGCAGAACAGCAGGGAGGCGGTGACGAAGCCGGTGACGACCTTGTCGCTTTTGCCTTTGGAGAACCTGGACTCCAGCGCCCGGCCCAGATCATCCAGCCTTTGTTCGATGTCCCACCACTGCCCCAGCAGGCCGCCCAGCACCATGGCGATCAGCACCACGAACAGGTGGGGGCTTTTGAAGGACAGGTCCAGCCCCACGATCAGGGTGAACAGGCCGATGGCCTGCATCACGATGGCGGAGAATTTCTCCGGCATTCGCTTGTGCAGCAGCAGGCCCAAAAGACTGCCCAAGATCACGGCGGCGGTGTTGGCGATGGTTCCCAGCATTGCAGTTATTATTCCTTGTTGTTTTTAGTCTTTTTCTTAGAATCTTTAAGTGCAAAAATAAGGCCACCCACGACAAGTATTACTTCAATAGTTGTTAATGTTAAACCCAAAACGCTAAGTGGCCACAATCTTAATATATTATTGTTGATTATTGAAATTATACCGCCAAAGATTATGAGCATCAATCCAATTATTACTTTTTGATAACCCTCTTGTTTATCTTTAGAAGCCAATTTAAAAATAATCATTGCAATAAAAACTGTTATTGCACCTAAAGTAATATAATCTATGTGAAACATTGATAATACCTTAATAAATATTAGCGTTCTTTGCGTCTTAGCGGTTAATTAAGCCAATTTAGCGGAATATGGAGCCTAGTATTCCCCGGATGATGGTGCGCCCGGCCTGGCTGGCGGCGGCCCGGGCCGCGCTTTTTACCATGGCCTCGGCCACGCTCTGGCGCTGTCTTGGCGCTGCCGTTCTGGCCGCGGCCTTGGGAACATTCACCGGTGCGGTCTGGGTAGTTTTCTCGGCCTTGGCCTTAAGCAGTTCGTAGGCCGATTCCCGGTCCACCGTCTTTTCGTAATGGCCGAAAAGCACGGACGATTCTATCAGCTTTTTCCTCTGGCCGTCATCCACCGGGCCCAGCTGGCTGGCGGGGGGAACGATGTAGGCCTTTTGGGTCACTGACGGGCTGCCCTTCTCGTCCAGCAGCGAGACCAACGCTTCTCCCACTTCCAACTGGGTGATGGCCGTTTCGATGTCCAGTTTGGGATTGGAACGGAAGGTTTGGGCTGCGGCCTTGACGGCCTTCTGGTCGTTGACGCTGAAGGCCCGCAGGGCGTGCTGGATCCTGTTCCCCAGCTGCCCCAGGATCTTGTCGGGAATATCTGTCGGGTTCTGGGTGACAAAGTAAATGCCCACCCCCTTGGAACGGATCAGACGTACCACTTGCTCGATCTTCTCCACCAAAGCTTGCGGCGCATCGTCAAAAAGCAGGTGGGCCTCGTCGAAGAAGAAGACCAGTTTTGGCTTTTCGGCATCGCCCATCTCCGGCAGCTGCTCGAACAATTCGGACAACAGCCACAGCAGGAAGGTGGCGTACATCTTGGGCGACTGCATCAGCCGGTCGGCGGCCAAAAGATTCACCACCCCGCGGCCCTTTTGGTCGGTCTGGATCAGGTCGTCCAGGTTCAGGGCCGGCTCGCCGAAGAGCTGGTCGGCGCCCTGCTCCTCCAGTGCCAGCAGCGAGCGCTGGATGGTGCCGATGCTGGCGGCCGAGATCTTGCCGTATTCGGTGGTGAACTCGGAGGCATGATCCCCGGCATACTGCAGCATGGAACGCAGATCTTTCATATCCAGCAGCAGCAGGCCATCGTCATCGGCTATCTTGAAGACCAGCGACAGCACTCCGCTCTGGACCTCGTTCAAATTCAGCAGGCGGGACAACAGCAGGGGGCCCATCTCGGAGATAGTGGTCCGGGCCGGATGCCCCTTTTGGCCGTAGACGTCCCAGAACACAGCCGGACAGGCGGTGAAACCAAAGTCCTTAAGGCCAAGGGTCTTTATCCGGTCGTTTATCTTTGGGTTCTGGCCCCCGGCCTGGCTTAAGCCGGCCAGGTCGCCCTTGACGTCGGCCAGGAAGACCGGAACGCCGATCTGGCTGAAGCTTTGGGCCAGACTTTGAAGGGTGACGGTCTTGCCGGTGCCGGTGGCCCCGGCCACCAGGCCGTGGCGGTTGGCCATCTGGGGTAGGAGGTAAAGTTCTTTCTCGCCCTTGGCGATCAGTATTGGGTTGACTGGCATTTCATGAACTCCGTATCTCAAAATTGATTGTAATCTTTTGATGTTTCCAGTTCTTTTCCGCATTGCGAGCATTTTTCCTGGTACCACGAAAAAGCGGTTCCGCACCCGGGGCATTTCCAGCGTTGTTCCTGCTGTTTGAGCCATTCTTCATCGCTATGATCCTTCAAGAACTCCAGATTCCGGAGCATCACCTTGCAGTGGGGCAGGAATTCCTTTACTTTCGGGACAAGATCTGCCAAACGCTTGGTATGTGGGCAGGGATATTCATTGCACTGGATGCATGATCCGACCTTTTTCCCGCGGGCGCAGGCCCGGACCGCACAGCCCTGGCAGCCGGCAAAAACGGTGTCGGACTTACAGCCATGGCACACCACTTCGGATTCTTTTATGTATTTTCTAAACTGTTCTGGAAGGTCATCCCACCCGGCCTTGGTGCCGGTGGCAAGCTCCTTTTGATACGCTTTTATTATCTCGCAGGCTCCGCAGTACAGCCCGCAGTAACTATCGTAACGAAATTCTTCCATGTTAGCTGACCTTTTTATCTTCCCGCCATTTCCGGTATTTGCGCAGATCCTTGCGGATCAGGGCCAGCTCCAGGGCAGCCACGGCGGCATCGTCTATGGCCCCGAAAAAGGGAATGGCGTCGGGCACGATGTCAAAGGGATTGATGATGTAGACCAGGGCCACGGCTATGCCGAACAGCGTCCATCCGGGAGTTACAGGATAGCGTTTTTTGAAGGAGTCCCGGAGCATGGAGGCCAAAGCGCCGAAGTCGCTGATCAGCTCCCGGAAGAAACCTTGCTTTTTATGCTCACTTTCCATGGTCCCTCAAAAATGCTGTTATGGATCGGTCGTAACTGGCCTCTCCATTCTTGGAGAAGAAACAGCCGGGGATCTCGCCGTTCTTCCGGTGGTAGGCCACGCATTCACAGCACAGCCCCTTGCGGGAGCAAGGGGAGTAGGTGCAGGTGCAGGATGTTAGATTTGTTTCTTTGTTACAGTTCATCGTGGTCGTAAGTCCAAGATTTATACTTCAATGATATTTAGTTTATGGGTATTGATGGAACCCCTGTAGATTATATGAGGTACCCAAGCAAACAACATTGGGTGGGTGCCTTTTGAGTAACATTCTACATAGTATTGTATGGTTTCTTCGGGCAGTTTATCAAAGGCAGAAAGATCGCTGGGAATAACTTTGTTATATACTTTATCTTTTCCACCGTTGGCATATTCCATAACAGCGCAGCGTTCGGGTTCTAAATCATTAAAAGGTATTTCATAAAAACGTTCCAAAGGATACTTATATCCGACTTCCCTCAGTTTGGAATAGACCTTTCCGGGATGAACAGGCGTGCAAAAGAGAACGTCGTTCCAGAAACAATCAAATATCGGTATGGTCGTTTTAGGCAACCATTCTCTACCTTTGTATTTGGCGGCATGGAACGCGTATCCTTCAGGGTGAATTTGTCTGAGTTCATTCAGGGGATAAAGGATCTCACCCTGCATATTATCTGGAACCATATGGTAGATCAAAGCACTCATCTTGAAATATGCCTTGTTACGTATGCTGTCTAGTCATCGAGTCTATAGCACTTTTCAACTGCTCCGGCTTCTGGGTGCCGATCAGTATTCTTTTGCCGTCCTTGAGCACCAGTTGCAGTCCTTTGTTCCCGGAGACATTGTAGGCCAGGCCGCCTGGACCCCGTTTGATGCCCCATCCTCCGTATTCCATGATGGGCCGGTAGGTGCGCACGGAGTATTGGCCGATATCAGAAAAAGGAAACATCACCGGTTTACGGTGAAGGGGTATGAATTGAACTGATATTCCCTGGTTGGTAACACGGGTGGTAAGTTTCAATGAAACGAACAGGGCGGTGATCCCCAGGCATAACAAGACCCCCAGCCCCATGCCGAGCAGGTCGGCGGGGCCGGAGGGCCGTGGCGGCACCGGCCCGAAGAACTGGGCAAAGAACATGGTGAAATAAGCCACGTCCATTCCTATCAGAACCAACCACAGCCAGATCTGCCCAAAACGCTGTTCTTCGGTGAATATGAATGGTCCATTATTTACTTCCATCAGTCTTCCTTCCTTTTGACAGTTCGGCTTTCTTCTTTAGATATTCCCGATTCTTCTCTTTGCGCTCCCTTTTCTCCACCGGCCGCACGGTCTCGTCCAGGATCCATTGTAAGAAAGGGGTGTAACCGTCCCGGATCCGCCACATCACTATCTGGGGCACCGTGTCCGGGTGCAGCTGCTTGATCCGGCTCTCGATCCGCTTGAAGAAACGGTGCTCGGCCTGGAAGAACACCGCCCACTCGTTCCGCTGTTCGATCTTGTCCTGCCAGCGGAACATGGATTCGGACTGGATGATGTTGGCCCCGGCCGCCAGCTGTTCCTCCAGCAGGGTGCGGGCCGTCTTGGCGGCATCTTCCTTTGAGGGGAAGGTGGAGTATACTATTATGCAGTTCATTGCTTCGTATGCTATTTTGGTTGTATGTTTCCGTTCTCTATCTTCAACAATTCTCCCACCAGTTCCATCTTTCCATCACGGATGACCATCCCGTCCCCGTCTTTGCATGCATAGACCGTGGCTTGGTTCTCTTGGGAGAACCGCTTAACGTCCTCAGTTTTGCCTTCCCGCAGGTTCCAGTGGGGGAGAAAGTGAAAGTCCACCAGACCCACCGCCAGGTGCTTGTCCGTCCGGCTCTGGTAGAAGACGTGCGATATTTTGATGCTGGGAGTGAGCACAATGGCCCCGGCGCTGATCCCCAGCAGGATGCCGCCATCCTCCCAGTATTTCTTAAGCACCGGGCCGAAGTTCCTTTTCCTGATCGAACCCAGGAACTGAAAGGGGTCGCCGCCGGAGAGGTGGATGGCATCGCAAGCCAGCAGTTCGTCTGTCAACGAGGGATCGTATCCCTTGTTCAGGTCAAAGTACAGGATATCTTCTATGCCATACTTCCTGTAATATTCGCACTTGTCCTTGTAATATTTTCTGGTGGCGTCAGAGGCCGAAGGGATGTAGGCCAGCCTGGGCCGGGCCTTGCCGGAGA
Source organism: bacterium (assembly GCA_030655055.1). Taxonomy (NCBI): domain Bacteria; species bacterium. Next base: position 4,197 of record JAURWH010000048.1, on the reverse strand, counting down.
GCTCAAAGATCCTTTTGTCCAGCCTTTGGTTCTCCGGGGCCACTTGGTCGCTGTAGAATATGATCGCTCCGCTTTTCACGACAAGAAGTAAAGGTTCAGCGCGGCCAGGGTGATGCCGCAGTTTAGCTTGTTGCTTCGGATCATCTTTTTTACTTCGGCCGGAGATAACTCCGCTATTTCCAGGATGGTTTCGTCATGCTGCTGGTTCAGATTGCTGGATTTGGGATGTTTCAATCCTTTGGCCAAATACACTATGATCTCGGCATTCTCGTGTCCCAAAGCGGTGTAAAAATTGCCAAGGCGTTTCCATTTAACGGCCTTAAGTCCGATCTCCTCCCACAACTCTCTTTTAGCGGAAGCCAAAGCGCTTTCCCCCTGGTGAATAGCCCCGGCCGGCAGTTCGTAGAACACATCATCCAGAGTATAACGGTATTGTTTGACCAGATATATTCTTCCCGCATCGTTCACCGCCACCACGGCCACCCCCGGCCCTTTCTGGACCACGCCGTAGATCCCTCTTCGGCCGCCGGGATAGGAAATGCGGTCGTGCCGCACCGAGATCCAGGGATTCTTGTAGGCTATCCTGGAAGACAGGGTCTTCCAGCCATATTTGTTTTGTTTCATTTTAAAACTCGCCAGGATTTACGCCTTTGGGCAATGGCTGCTGCCAGGTCTCAGGCTTGAAGATCTCCGCCGGAGATATCTTCCGGTAGTTGACTGACAGCTCAAGATCCTGCCGCGGTTTTTTCATTTCAATGGAGTATGGTCTGGAGCCCTGGTCAAGCGTTCGCCAGCTGCCATAAATGATCTGCTGCAGGTCCCCGGTCCCGGACTGAATCCGGTATTCCGCTATCCGCCCGATCCTGGGGTCCACCCGGAAGATATAGGCCGCCAGACTGTCCTGATAGCTGAAGTTCACCAGTTCGTCTTCTCCGGCAAAGTCGCATTTGCCCGGAGGCAGGGGAGGCCGGCCTTCCAGCATCTTCAGGAACTGGTCCAGGGAGAATCCCAGGGCCTGGGCCGAGGCCGAGTCTATCCGCTGGATCTGTCCCTTAAGGTAAACGCTCTTGATGGGAATGTTCAGCCAGGCCAGGCTGTCGCAGACCGCGGCCGAGGCCAGGGTAAAGCCCAGGAAGCCCGAGATGTCTATCCGCATCCTCTGGGGGCTTTCCCAGCGCAGGGTGAAGGAAAAGGACTGGTTGATATCCGGGGAACTAAGACTGATGTCTCCCTCGGCCAGATAAGGCGGGCGAGGTTCGGAATACCCCTGCTGCACCCGCTGCCAGACCTTTTCGGGGGTGGGCTTCTGGGGCTTGGTTTTAAAATGGGAACAGCCGGGAAAAAGGCAGAAGACAAAAAGCAAAAAACATAAAGGCAGCAGCCGGCGTTTAAGTTTATTCATGGGTTTCTATCTTCTTCTTGATCTCTTCTTTTTTGGGATCAAGCTCCAGGGCCTTGCGCCACTGTTCCAAGGCCTGTTCCTTTTGGCCCTGGGCCAGATAAGCGTCCCCCAGATGATCGCGCATGGCGGCGTCTTCGGGCATCAGCTTCACCGCCCGCTCCAGTTCCGTTCCGGCCCGGGACATTTTCCCCTGCTTATAGTAGATCCAGCCCATGCTGTCGATGTAATAGGCGTTTTCCGGTTCGGCCTGCAGGGCCTGGGCCACCATGGTCTCGGCCTGGTCCAGGTTTATACCCCGCTCAGCGTACATGTAGCCCAGATAATTCAATGCCAGGTGGTTCCTGGACTGGCGGGCCAGCAGCAGCAGGAAATAACGCTCGGCCGCTTCAAAATTTCCCGACCTCTCATAGGCGGTGGCCAGGTTGAAGACCAGGTTCAGGTCCTTTTTGTTCTTGGGATAAAGTTTAAGGTAATGGGGGATGGCCTGGGAATACTTCTCCAGTTGGACATAGGCGTAGCCCCAGATGTAATCCAGCTGCATCTTGTTGCCGTGGCGGCGGGATCTTTTGAACGATACTTCCGCCGAGTCCTTTTGGTCCCGGGCCAGCTGGCAGATCCCCAGGTTCAGCCAGCCCTCGGCCAAACGGGGCAGTATCTTCAGGGTCCGGCTGAAATACCCGGAGGCCTCATGGTACTGCTTTTGCTCCATCTTCAGGCGGGCCAGGGTGTACAGGGCCTCGGTGTTAAGGCTGTCTTCCTGCAGCAGCAGGTCAAAGTTCAGAAAGGCGTTGGGAAAGTCCTTTTGCTGGTAGTAAAGGCGGGCCAGCTGCAGTCTTAAATTCCTGTCCTTGACCCCCAATGCCAGGATGTCCTCGGCCTTAAGGATGGCTTTGGTATAATCGTTCTTCAAAAGCAGCAGGTTGAAGATGTGCCTTTTAAGGTATTGGTTCTTGGGAGACAGTTCTTCGGCCAAAAGATAATAAATGTAGGCCGAGTCCGGCTGTTCCCTCGCTTCGTATAGCGCGGCCAGGGAAAGGGAGGCCTTGGCATTCTGGGGATCGCTCAGCAAAACAGACCGGTATTGCTCTATGGCCGGCGGGTATTTTTTGGCCCGGGCCAGCACCCCGGCCAGCTGGACCTGAAGCTCCGGGTCATCATTCTGTGCCATAGCCTGAACCAAAACTGCCTGGGCCGAATCCGGCTGGTTTACCACTTCATGCAGCCCGGACAGTGTGACCGCGACCTCGCTGTTTTGGGGATCCAGTTGGAAAGCCTTTTGGTATTCGGCCAGGGCCGCCGGCCAGTCCTTGGTTATCAGGTGGGAGTTGCCAAGTATCAGGTGGGGATCGGCGCTGGCGGAGTCCAGCCGGGCAGCTTTCCGGGCATACACCGCCGCCAGCGTATCATTGCCCAGTTCGTAATAGTTCTGGGCTATGTACAGATGCAGCAGGGCCGAGTTCTGGTTGAGTTTAAGGGCCTGCTTATAGGTCTTGATGGCCCCCTTAAGGTTCCCCTGATCCTCCTGGGCGGCAGCCAGGTCTATGTGATCCAGCAGGGACAGATTGGCCTGCCCGGGATCCATCACCTGTCTTTTAACGCAACCGGCGGTAAGGGCCAGACCCAACAGCAGTAAGATGGGATATTTTTTCAATTTTTCAACCCTTGAATGATTTAAGATAAAAGCTATCAGAATATCATATTCTATGGCATTCTTGATGCTTTTGCAAGCAAAAAATAAGGCCGGAACACGCATCCTGGTGCTCCGGCCGGGCGCTGATTCTAATTGAGAAAAATACGGTTAATATACAATGACAGTCTATCTTGTTCAGTAAAAGTAGTAATAATAATGGCTCGGTTGAAAGCGTAAATCTCTTACGGCTATGTTCTTTTTCTTTTTTATGCCGCCAAAACGAAAAAGAACCAAAAAGAAAAAGCTCGTCGCTTAAAACTCTCCGGGCGTTGCGCTTCTCGTTGTTGGCGGGCTTGTCTGAGCTCGGGCTTTGGCCAAGCCCTCAAACAGGCCAGACAAGCTTTTTCCGCCACCAACTGCGATGCTCACTGATCGTTTTAACGCGACAACCGGGGTGGGTACCGGGTGCTCAACAAGTTTACTGAGCCAATTAGATAAGCATTCTACAGGATTCATTCTATCAGAATATCCCCTTTTAAGGGAATATCACTTCTTGCCAAAAAGTCCGCCCAGGAATCCCTTGTCGCCCTTGCCCACCATCTCCAGTCTTTTCTGGGCCTGGACGTTCTTGGGATCCCATTTAAGGGCCTCCTTGAACTGGTCGCGGGCCTTGTCGTTCATGCCTGCGGTCTGATAAACTATCCCCAGGCTCAGGTAGTGCTCGGGGTTGTACATCTCTATCTGGATGGCCCGCTCGCAGCTGGCCTTGGCTTCCTCCAAAGGCCCGTTGGCCTTGATAATGGACAGCCCCAGCCGGTTGAAATAGATGGCTTTTTTGGGGTTCAGCTTTACCGACACCCTAAAATATTCCACCGCCCGCTTGAACTGCGAGGTCTTGTAGGCCTCCAGCCCGTAGCGGTAGGACATCTCGGCCTGGTTGGACTGGACCGTGGCCCCCTCCACCCCGGCGGCCTTTTCGGTAAGGGCCTTGTTGTACCGGGCCCTCTTTTCCTTGTCGATCAGGGTGTGATAGGCCTCGTTGACAGCCTGAAACGAAGTGCTGGCCAGGCCGGCCCGGGATTCTCCGGGATTGCGGTCTGGATGATGTTTGAGGGCCAGCTTGCGGTAGGCCGCCTTGATCTCGGCCTCTCCCGCCATCCGGTCC
>JAURWH010000047.1 GCA_030655055.1 bacterium | reverse complement strand
CCATTGGCTCCTGCGGCTTGTCGTTGGCCCCGGTGGCGGTGTTGGCGATGGTGTCCAGGACCTCAAACCCCTCAAACACCTGGCCGAACACGCTGTAACCCTCGGCCGGGCCGCCGCCCTGGGGATGATCCAAAAAGTTGGCGCCCTTCTGGGGATGGACGATGAAGAACTGGGAGCCGATGGAGTTGGGCTGGGCGGTCTTGGCGTAGGAGAGCGCCCCCCGGATGTGGCTCAGCTCCGGGTGATACTGGTCGCCGATGTTGGTGCCCGGGCCCTTGTAAGCGTGGCCGCCGGTGCCGTTCTTGGCGGTGAAGTCGCCGCCCTGGATCATGAAGTTCTTGATCACCCGGTGGAAGGGCACGTTCTGGTACTTGCCGGCCTTGGCCAGCTCGGTGAAATTCTTGACTCCCTCGGGGATCAGGTCACCGAACAGCCGGGCCTTCATTACGCCCTGGTTGGTCTTGATCACGGCGATCAGGTCGCCGGTTTTGGGTGCATCCTTCTGCATTATGGTCCTTTCGCTTATAAATTACTATGATTATTTTACGTTTCTGCCCACAAAAAACACTAAATAATATTACCACAGGTTTTCGTGCCTTTAGTGGGTAAGGGTAATTTGTTAACGGTTGTAGTCTACGAACCCTGAAGCTCTTCCAGCGTTTCTTCCGAGAGCCCGAAATAATGCCCAACTTCGTGGATGATGGTCTCCTTGATCTGTTCCCTGATCTCGTCATCGTTGGCGCAGATGCTCTCGATGTTCTTCTGGTACAGTTCTATCCTTTCCGGCAGGGCCCCGGAAATGGGGTATGGCGGCCGGCGGTTGTAGGGGATGCCGATATAAATGCCCAGCAACTGGTCCTTCCGCGGCCTGGGGTCCAAAGAGGAAAGAATATCGCCGGACGGGTAATCCTCGATGGTCACCGCGATGTTCTCCAGCTTCTGGCGGAATTCCTCCGGCAGTTCCGAGATGGCCTGCCCGGCTATGTCCTCAAACTTTTTGCGGGTCATTTTATTGGGCCGGCCTTTTGACACTTATCGACAAAAATGGACATTTGCTTGATGGCTCCTCCCGGCATTCATAAATCTTTTTCACTTTGCCAATTCTTGCGGACTTGTTTCGGGGTAGAAGACCGCTATCAGCCAGGTCAGCAGTATGGCCAGTATCAAACGGGGAATGGTGATCCACCAGAAGTTGGCCCCGATCACCACGAACAGTCCGGTGTCCTCCACTATTCCGTGGCAGGTGGCCAGAAACAGGCTGATCAGAAACACCTGACGCTTGTCCAGCTGCTGCTCGCGGGAGGAGGAGATGATCAGGCTGGCGCCAAACACGATGCCGAAGATGAAACCGGCCAACAGCGGCATTCCCGACTGTTTCTTAAGTCCCAGATGTTTTGTAAAGCGGTTGAGGCGGACCAGGCTGTCCTCCAGCATCCCCGAAGCCTTGATGAACTCCAGCAGCAGGAAAAGGATCATCACAATCAGGAAGATCTTGAGAGACAGGTCGCCCAGCCCCCAGAGATAGTTTTTAAGGAATGGCCACATAAATGTTAAAAGCGGTATTTAATAGCGTAACACAGTATCGGATTGGATATTTCCAGAGGGAGGGGTTTTTCGGTGTTTGTGGCTTTGTCGAAATATTTAATGGTGCTGCCAATGCGCTCCGCCCGGTCCGCTTCCCTGACAGTCAACTCTGTTATGTCGCCGTAACGATATCCAAAGCTAACGGAAACATCAACATTGCGGTGAACATATAGATCGATCCCCAGTTTAAATCCCAGAAATGGATCCCCGCCCCGGCCCACAGTATGTGAGTCGTAGTGGATGCCACCTGAATATATTGCTTGGGAATCTATGGTTACAGCAGCCCATGTGTAACCGACCAACAGCCCCGCCGATCCCCACAATTTCGGCATCAATTTGAAATCACGTCCCAGGGTTAAAGACAAGGGCAAGAGAACCAATATGCCGGAGGTATGGGTAGTGCTATCGGGTAAAGAAGTCAGGCTGGAAGTAGAAAAATCGCCGGCTTCAGTTTTTTGGGTGCTGTAGCCGATCGTTATTTCGGAATAATAATTTTCAGGCAAATATAACTTTAAATCCGTTCCAAACAACGGAGCGACTCCAAGAGAAGGATCTGCGTTAACGCACAGCACTTCATTATTTATGGTGGTACAGTCCAGCAGATAGGCCCCGACATAGGGCCCCAGCGCCATTGGCGGGAGTTTAAACGCGACGACCAGAGCGGGCAGGGCCAGGGCTAATGCCCCCAATAAAAAAAGTTTCCGCATAAAGTTAACTATCCGATGATGAAAAAGTGGAGGGACCAGCCCAGGAACAGCGAAAGCGACAGGCGGAATAGGGATATCAGGATAAAACGGGTCTTTATCTGGGCAAAGACCGCGCTTTCCAGGATCTGGCTGTGGGAGATCAGCAGCATGAGCGAAAGCAGGGTAAGCTGCTGGGGCTGGAGCTTGAGCCCGGCGATCACCCCGATGGAAGCATAGAGGTTGACCAGATTGCCCACGATCAGGGCCAGGGCGCTTTCCCCCGGCAGGCCGAAATACTTCATGGCCGGGGCGCAAAGATTGGCGAACCAGTCCAGGGCCGGGGTGGCCTGCAGGATGGTAATGGCGGTGTAAACCGGGGCCACCATCTTCATCAGCTCCCAGAAGGAGGCCAGGCCCTTTTTGAGGCCGGAGACCAATGTGGTCTTAAAGTCTATTTTGTTCATGCTATATGATGTTCGCAGGTATAAATTTGCCACAAAAAGCATGCCCTGAGCTAAGCCGAAGGGGCACAAAAGACGCAAAAGGATATTATTTGTTTGTGCCCAGGGCACAATGCAAGAGGATCGGAGCCGGGTTGAATGACAATAATAGCATTTTTGGGGCGGGTTTTCAAATGATATCGGACCGGAAATAACAATTATTTTTCCGGGAGCTATTGACAAACGCAGCTAATGGTATTAGAATAAGGAAACTAAAAAAACTGAAACAGTTTCCAATGTGTAAAAGAGTGTAACTATGACCAAAACCAAGGATCCGGTGCGGGAGCGGATAATCGCCAACGCCGAGGCCCTGTTCTTTGCCCGGGGCTTTTCCGGCGTGACCATGGACCGGATGGCGGCCGAGCTGGGGATCAGCAAAAAGACCCTGTACCAGCATTTCGCCAGCAAACACCAGCTGCTGTACGCCATCATATCCCGCCTGATGGCCGAGAGCGAGGGCGCCATCAAGTCCCTGACCGAAGATCCCAAGCTGGATTATTTCCAGCGGTTAGCCGGACTGGTGGAGCACATCTCCCGGCGGACCTCCAAGATCAGCCGGGAATTCATGCTGGACCTTCAGAAAAGCGCCCCCGAGATGTGGGAGGAGATCAACGAGTTCCGCCGGAAAAAGATCTACCACAACTTTGGGTTGCTGGTCAGAAAGGGAATCAAAGCCGGGCTGATTCGTCCGGAGGTAGATCCCGACCTGGTGATGCAGATGTACGCGGTGCTGGTCCAGCAGATGATCAATCCCCAGGCCCTGATCCATTCGGCTTACAGCCCGGGCCAGCTTATGAAGGCCATAGTGGAGCTGGTCTTTGCCGGGGCCATGACCGAAAAGGGCCGGGCCAGGTTCAAAAAGGATTTCAAGTAAGGCGCGCGGGTATCCGATAAGGACATTGGACATTAATGGACAAAAATGGACAAAGGAAATTCAAAACGAACACAGCAATATATGATGAGGCGAATATGATAAACAAGCGCATCCATGAAATACTGACGGCCATGCTGGCGCTGACAATGCTGCTAACGGTCTCCTGCACCCGGAAGGACCAGAACAAGCTGACCGGTTCGGGGATCATAGAGGTCACCGAGGTCACGGTGCGCTCCAAGGTCACCGGCCGGGTGGTTGAGATGCCGTTCGACGAAGGACAGCAGGTGGAGGCCGGCAAGATGCTGGCCCGGCTGGCCCACGACGAGCTTTCGGCCCAGGAAAGCCAGGCCCTGGCGGCGGTTTCCTCGGCCCAGAGCCAGGCAGCTGTGGCCGAGGCCAATTTCAGCACGGCCGAGGACAATTACCGGCGCAACCAGCCGCTGTACCAGTCGGGCACCATCTCCATCCAGTCCTTCTCCCAGATCGAGAACCAGATGAAGGCCGCCCAGTCACAATTAGCGGCCAGCAAAGGGATGCTGGCCCAGGCCCAGGCCGCCCTTTCCCTGGCCCGGACCCAGGTGGGCAACGCCTACATCCAGGCTCCGGTCAGCGGCGTGATGCTGGAGAGGAACATCGAGGTGGGCGAGCTGGCCCTGCCCGGGACACCGGTCTGCAAGCTGGGGGACATCACCAAGGTCTACATCAAGATCTACCTGCCGGAGAAGGAATACGGCAAGATCAAGCTGGGGAAGAAGGCGCAGGTCTCGGTGGACTCCTATCCCGGAAAGGTCTTTGAGGGCACGGTGTCCACCATTGCCGGGCAGGCCGAGTTCACCCCAAAAGACATCCAGACCAAGGAGGAACGGACCAAACTGGTGTTCGCGGTCAAGATCAACCTCTCAAATCCCCAGGGCGAGCTTAAGCCCGGCATGCCGGCCGATGCGGTGATAGACATTCAGTGATCCTTTAACCTTTTTCAATCTATTTTAGCTTGAAACAATCTAAATTTACCATCAAGATACAATAGCACAATGCTATTCCCAATTTTTGATTTGGAATAATTTGGTGCCTTGGTGTCTTAGTGGCAAAAAAGAAATCGTAAATGCTGGCAGTAGAAACAAATAAGCTTACTAAAAGCTATAAAGGCGCGGAGGCCCTTAAGCCGCTGGACCTGTCCATAGCCCAAGGCGAGATCTTCGGGCTGGTGGGGCCGGACGGGGCTGGCAAGACCACCGTCATCAAGCTGCTGGCGGCGCTGATCCGGCCGTCATCTGGCTCGGCCAAAATATTCGGACAGGATACTGTCAGGGATCCCGAAGGGGCCCGGCGCCACATCGGCTATATGTCGCAGAGCTTTGTGCTGTACCCTGAACTGACGGTGGCCGAGAACCTGGATTTCTTTTCCGACCTGTACCAGGTGACCGGTGAGGAGAAGAAGAAACGGATGGGGGAGCTGATGGCCTTTTCCCGGCTGGGGCCCTTCAAGGACAGGCTGGCGGGAAAACTGTCCGGCGGGATGAAACAGAAGCTGGCCCTGTCCTGCGCTCTGATCCACACTCCAAAGCTCCTGCTGCTGGACGAGCCCACCACCGGGGTGGACCCCATCTCCCGGCGCGAGCTGTGGAAGCTGCTCTACGAGATCTGGAAGCAGGGGGTCACCATCATCCTGGCCACGCCCTACATGGACGAGGCCGAGCGCTGCAGCCGGATAGCCTTTTTGAACAAGGGGCAGGTTCTTTTATGCGACAAGCCGGAGAACATCAAGGCCGGGGTGAATTTCAAGGTTTACCAGTTGGAAGTATCTGAACTTCAGAAAGCGTATGAACTCCTGGCGAAATCACAGGCCGCCAAGAACGCCGGGCTTTTTGGGGGGCATCTCCATGTCCATTTGGACAAGCCGGAGCATCAATTGGCGGAGATCTCCGTACTGTTCAAGCAGAATGGTATAAAGGTCATCTCCCAAAAACAGATAGAGCCCAGCATCGAGGATGTGTTCCTGTCCTTAATGTAGTAAAGTAGCAAAGTAGTAGAGAAGTAGAGTAGGTGTGGATAATCCAAAAATAAGAGAAAGTAACAAGATGAGAAAACTATTTGCCCTTTTCTGCCTGCTGGCGGTTTTTATTGCCGGCCCGGCCCGGGCCTGGCAGATGTTTTACCGCACTCCAGTAATTGCCGGGCAGGTGCTTGATGCCACCACTGGGCAGCCTATTGAAAATGCCGTAATAACTGTGAACTGGGTGATAAATTCATATACCGGCTTGGAAGAACATCTTGAAGAGGCAGGGGATAAAATTCTAATAACCGATAAAAATGGCAGATATTGCATACCAGCAAAAACATTTGGACATATGCCTTTGTTTATAATTGGCGGCTCGCAATTCCATCATATTATTGCTTCTGCGAGTCATCCATTATATATCGGAGCGGGACAGAATTGGATTAAGGAAGAACTGGGTAGGTTAAAGAAGGGACAAGTTTGGACAAAGGGTCAATATGTTGATGATACGTTATGGTATGATTTTAAAACGACAAGTTTAAATGAGCTATATAGGTATAAAACATGGGATTGGGGGGACTTTTCACATGATGCATATTCTCCTATTGGGAATTTAGGCATTGAATGGTTTTTAGTCTCTTGGCAACGTTT
>JAURWH010000046.1 GCA_030655055.1 bacterium | reverse complement strand
CAGTTCTTTTTTATAACCACCGACGTCACCGGGAACCTGGCGCTGCCCAAGGGGGTGGAGATGATCAAGCCCGGCGACAACGTGACCATCGAGGGCGAGCTGTTGACCCCGATCGCCATGGAGAAGGGCCTGAAGTTCGCCATCCGCGAGGGCGGCCGGACCGTGGGCGCTGGAACCGTCACCGAGATCCTCCCCGACTAATCACAGGCATCAATAAGGAAACCAGGAAAACAGGAAAAATTCGTGGGTTCATGGGTTCCTAATAAAAAATACTTTATGTAATAGGTTGTAAAATGCGAGAAATAGTCACCATTGCCTGCGTGCCCTGCAAGCGCCGGAATTACACCACCACCAAGAACAAGCGCAAGCATCCGGACCGGGCCGAGTTCAAGAAATACTGCCGTTTTTGCAAAAAGCATACTGCCCACAAGGAGACCAAGTAATTCCCTTAAAGATTTTGGTATAGGCCAGTAGCTCCAATTGGTAGAGCGCCGGTCTCCAAAACCGGATGCTGGGGGTTCAAGTCCCTCCTGGCCTGCCACTTTGACAGAAAATTTCAGGAGCCGGGGACTGAAAGAATGACAGACCCGGGATCCGGACAAAGGGAATCAATATCTCAATACGCCGGGCACAGGCATTTTAAAAAACCCCGGACCAACCGGGTTTAGGAGCAGCAGAGATGTTCAAAAAAATATTACAGTTTTTCATCGATACCAAGGCCGAGTTTGCCAAGGTCAGCTGGCCCAGCCGCGAGGAACTGACGCAGTCCACCATGGTGGTGATAGTGGTCTCGCTGGTGGTCACGGTGTTCATAGCCCTGGTGGACCAGGGGCTTACCCGGCTGATCACAGTGATCCTGGGTTAATAATAAATTAAGGCATAAGCACCAAAAATGCGCTGGTACGTAATTCATACATACTCCGGGCACGAAAACCGGGTCAAGTCGGCCTTGGAGTCGTCGGCCCAAAGGCTGGGACTGCAGGACAAGCTGGGCCGGGTGCTTATCCCCACCGAGGAAATAACCGAGATCAAGCACGGCAAGCGCAAGACCACCGCCAAGCAGCTTTATCCCAGCTATCTGATGGTGGAGATGGACCTGACCGACGACGTCTGGAACGCGGTGTCGTCCACCCCCGGGGTCACCAGCTTCCTGGGCTCACGCCGCAAGCCCCAGGCCATGAGAAGCGCCGAGGCCGCCCGGCTGCTGGCCCGGATAGACGGAACCAAGGTGGCGGGCCCGGCAGACATCCCGTTCCATGCCGGCGACTCGGTGAAGATAGTGGACGGGCCCTTTGCCAACTTCACCGGGATCATCAACGAAGTGGACAAACAGCACGGCAAGGTCAAGGTGATGGTCACCATCTTCGGCCGGACCACCCCGGTGGAACTGGATTTCATACAGATCAACGAAATATAACTTTTAGGCGCCCCGGCTTTCCCTTTTAAAGGAATTGCTTCTGCCCGGACGCCAAGTATTTTTAAAAAGAGAGATAAACCCTTATGGCAAAAATAGTATCCGCCCTGGTAAAACTGCAGATCCCGGCCGGGCAGGCCAATCCTGCACCCCCGGTAGGGCCGGCCTTGGGCCAGCACGGAGCCAACATCCCGGAATTCTGCAAACAGTTCAACGCCCGCACCCAGGGACAGGACGGGCTGATCATTCCCTGCCTGATCACCATCTACAAGGACCGGAGCTTCAGCTTCATCCTAAAGACCCCGCCGGCCGCGGTGCTGCTGAAGAAGGCGGCCGGGCTGGCCAAGGGCTCGGGCGTGCCCAACCGCAACAAGGTGGGCAAGGTCACCGAGGCCCAGGTGAAGGAGATCGCCCAGAAGAAAATGGTGGACCTGAACGCCGCTTCGGTGGAAGCCGCCATGAGGCTGGTAAAGGGAACAGCCCGCAGCATGGGCATCGATATTTCCGGATAGACACTTTATAAACAGGGCATATATAAACATAACGCTGGGAGGCGCACCGCCTTGGTTGATGGGCAATTTGAAAAAGGGGAAATCGGGGGATTCAGGAGCCATAGTCGGGGTTCACAAGTTTTCAAATAACAAATTCTCATGCACCAAGCTAAGGGCGCCGCTTAGAACCAGGAAGGAGGAAAATGGACCGAGGGAAAAAGTACAATCTGGCAGCCCAGAAAACAGACCTGACCAAGACCTACACCGTGGCCGAAGCGGTGGAGGCGGTAAAGCAGATGGCTTACGCCAAGTTTGACGAGGCTTTTGAGGTCTCGATCAAAATGGAACTGGACCCCAAGAAGGCCGATCAGAACCTGCGGGGAACTGTGATCCTGCCCCACGGCACCGGCAAGAAAATGAGGGTGCTGGTGTTTGCAAAGGGCGAAAAGGAAGCCGAAGCCACAGCGGCCGGGGCCGATTTCGCCGGCAGCGACGACCTGATCAAGAAGGTTTCGGAAGGCTGGACCGATTTTGACGTGGCCATAGCCACTCCGGACATGATGAGCCAGGTGGGCCGGCTGGGCAAGATCCTGGGGGTGCGGGGGCTGATGCCCAACCCCAAGACCGGGACCGTGACCTTTGATCTGGCCAAGGCGGTCAAGGAAGCCAAGGCCGGAAAGATAGAATACCGGGTGGACAAGAACTCCAACCTCCATGTGGCGGTGGGAAAGAAATCCTTTGACAATTCCAAACTGGTGGATAACATCAATACGCTGCTGTCCGAGATAGTTAAGGCCAGGCCTTCATCGCTTAAGGGCACCTACATAGAAAGCGTATCCATTTCCTCCACCATGAGCCCGGGGGTCAGGGTCGCCCTTACCGAACTGTCGGCTTTAGGAAAGTGAGATAATTAAAATGCCAAAAACAGATAAAGAACAAAAGGTCCTGGAACTGACCGAGAAAATGAAGACCGCCAAATCGGTCTATCTTACCGATTTTACCGGTCTGAACGTTCCCCAGGCCACCGAACTGCGCAAAAAACTGCGGGAAGCCTCGGTGGAATACCGGGTGGCCAAGAACACCCTGGCCAAGCTGGCCGCCAAGAACGCCGGATACGAGATGCTGGCCGACTACCTGACCGGCCCCACCGGACTGGCCTTCGGACTGAAAGACGCCATCATCCCGGCCAAGATCCTGACCGAGTTCGCCAAGGAGGGCAACAAGCCTACGGTCAAGATCGGCCTGATCGAAGGCAAGGTGGTCAGTCCCAGCGAGGTCAAACAGCTGGCCCTGCTTCCTTCCCGGGAAGTGCTTCTCTCCATGGTGCTGGCCGGGCTCCAGGCTCCCATCTCCTCGTTTGTCGGGGTCCTGGGCGGAGTACTGCAGAAAATAGTGGGCACGGTGGACGCCATCGCCAAGCAAAAGGAAGCCCAGTCCTAAAAACCCGGTTCCTATAAAAAACAATACCACCGCCTATGGCGGGGTGCCGCTACGGCGGCAAAACCGAAAATTAATTAAAGAGCAAATAAAGGAGCAAAAGGAAATGTCGGACAAGAAACAAGTCGTAATGGAAGCCATCGAGCAGATGACGGTGCTGGAGCTGGCTGAGCTGGTCAAGTCCCTGGAAGAAAAATTCGGCGTCAAGGCCGCCGCCCCGGTGGCCGCAGCCGCAGCCGGCGGAGCCGCCGCCGCCCCGGCCGAAGAGAAGACCTCTTTTGACGTGGTGCTGGTCTCCGGCGGAGACAAGAAGATCCAGGTGATCAAGGAAGTCCGCGGGATCACCAACCTGGGCCTGAAGGAAGCCAAGGACCTGGTGGAAGGCGCCCCCAAGCCGGTCAAAGAGGGCGTGACCAAGGACGAGGCCCAGAAGATCAAAGCCACCCTGGAAGCGGCCGGAGCCGTGGTGGAACTCAAGTAAAAAACAGCATCCTTAATAACATCCAGTAAAAACATAGCCAAACTTTTTGCGGCAGTGGTTGCCGCAGGAAAGATATATATCTTGAACGGCGTTTGAGGGGGCCATCTGCGGCTGCGGTGCTGCGGAAACATTTTAAGGCTCCGTCAAACGCTGCTTTTTTGGCGGCCGTGCATTGCTTTAATCATCAGACAAATGCAGCGGCCACCTGCTTTTTTTGCCCGCCGTCCGGGCTGATCCAGATCTGACATCGGTTATTTATTCCAGACACCCCTTTAATCAAGGAGGTTATTTTGAAGCCGGTCAAAAGAAAAGATTATTCCAAAATAAAGTCGGGGATCCAGCTGCCCAACATGCTGGACATGCAGCTCAATTCCTACAAGGACTTTTTGCAGGAGCACCAGGCTCCGGAAAAACGCAAGAACGAAGGGCTGCAGTCGGTGTTCAACGAGATATTCCCCATCGAGGACGCCCAGAACCGGATGGCGATGGATTTCATCTCCTACGGCCTGGGCAAGCCCCGCTATTCCATCTCCGAATGCCACGACCGCGACATGACCTACGCCGCCCCGCTGAAGTCCATCCTCAGGCTGTCCCTTAAGGATCCCAGCGATCCCAAGGGCAAGCCCAAGGAAGTGGTGGAAAAGGAGGTCTTCCTGGGCGAAGTGCCGCTGATGACCGAGACCGGCACCTTCGTGATCAACGGGGCCGAGCGGGTGGTGGTCAGCCAGCTGCACCGATCTCCCGGGGCCTTCTTCGCCGAAAAAAGCCATCCTTCGGGAAAAAGGATCTACACCGCCGAGATCATCCCCTACCGCGGTTCCTGGCTTAAGCTGACCCTGGACCCCAACGATCTGCTGTGGGTCTCCATCGACAAGCACCGCAAGTTCCACGCCACCCTGCTGCTGCGGGCGGTGGGCTTTGCCACCAACAAGGCCCTGCTTTCCCTTTACCACCAGCCGGAGACCATCTCCCTGTCGGGGGAAAAGCAGGCCCTGGACCGCTATCTTTTCAGCGACGTCAGCGCCCCCAAGACCGGCGAAGTGCTGGCCGAGGCCGGGCACAAGATAACCCCCGAGATCCTGGCCACCCTCAAGCTGTCCAAGGTGGAAAAGGTGGAGGTGGTGGCCATCGATCCGGTCAAGGACCCGGCCATCATCCCCCGCACCATGCTGGCCGACAACAACAAGGGCTCCAAGGAGGACGCCCTCTCCAAGATCTACAACATCCTTCACCCCGGAGACGCCATCAACCCCGAGCTCTCCAAGGCGGTGATCGAAAAGATGTTCTTTGACCGCAAGCGCTACGACCTGAAGAAGGTGGGCCGCTACCAGCTGAACAAAAGGCTGGGGCAGGAGATCTCCACCGCCAATGTGCTGGGGCCGAAGGATTTTGTGGAAGTGGTCCGCTACCTGCTGTCCTTAAGAATGAACCAGGGCGAAGTGGACGACATCGATCATCTGGGCAACCGCCGGATCTTGAGGGTCGGCGAGCTGGTCTCCAACCAGTTCTCGGCCGCGCTCTCCCGGATGGCCCGGATGACCCGGGAGCGGATGGCCATGTGGGACGGACAGGGTTCCATCACCCCCCAGGACCTGGTCAACTCCCGCATCATCTCCTCCACCGTCAACAGCTTTTTCAGCTCCTCCCAGTTGTCCCAGTTCCTGGACCAGCCCAATCCGCTGGCCGAGCTGCGGCACAAGCGGCGCCTTTCGGCGCTGGGACCAGGCGGCCTGACCCGGGAACGGGCCGGGTTCGAGGTCCGCGACGTGCATTACACCCACTACGGCCGGATGTGCCCCATCGAGACCCCGGAAGGACCCAACATCGGGCTGATCGCATCCCTGGCCTGCTTTGCCCGGGTGAACGAGCTGGGCTTTCTGGAAACGCCCTACCGCAAGCTTAAGAACGGCAAGCTGACCGGAGAGGTGGACTACCTCTCGGCCAACGAGGAGGACCAGTTCACCATCGCCCAGGCCAACACCCCGGTGGACGACGGCGGGAAGATCCTGGGAGAACAGGCCCTGAGCCGCTACCGCGAGACCTTTCCCCGGGCCAAGGCCCAGGAGGTCCACTACATGGACGTTTCGCCCCAGCAGCTGGTGAGCCTTTCGGCCGCCTTGATCCCCTTCCTGGAGCATGACGACGCCAACCGGGCCCTGATGGGCTCCAACATGCAGTGCCAGGCGGTCCCCCTGCTTAAGCCCCAGTCGCCGGTGGTGGGCACCGGGCTGGAGGGCAAGGCGGCGGTGGACTCCGGGACCATGGTGCTCTGCAAGCGGGACGGGGTGGTGGAAAAGGTCACCGCCGACTGTGTTTTCATCCGGCCGGCCAAGACCGACATCGCCGAGGTGGATTTCCTGAAGGACAGCCAGTACGACGTTTATCATCTCACCAAGTTCCGCCGCTCCAACCAGGACACCTGCCTCAACCACAAGCCCATAGTCCGCGAGGGAGAGGTCGTCAAGAAGGGCGAGGTCATCGCCGACGGCTCATCCACCGAGGGGGGCGAGCTGGCTCTGGGCATCAACTGCCTGGTGGGCTTTTTGCCCTGGTCGGGCTTCAATTTCGAGGACGCCATCATCATCTCCGACAAGATGGTCCAGGATGACAAGTTCACCTCGGTCCACATCGAGAATTTCGAGTGCTTTGTGCGGGACACCAAGCGGGGGCCGGAGGAAGTGACCCGGGAGATACCCAACGTGGGCGAGGAGGCGGTGAAAGACCTGGACGAGAACGGCATCATCCGCATAGGCGCCCGGGTGGAGGCCGGCGACATTCTGGTGGGCAAGGTGACCCCCAAGGGCGAGACCGAGCCGACCCCCGAGGAAAAACTGCTCCGGGCCATCTTCGGCGACAAGGCCGGGGACTTCAAGGACACCTCGCTCAAGGCGCCTCCGGGCATGGACGGGATAGTCTGCGATGTCAAGGTCTTCTCCCGCAAGAGCCAGGACCGCAGGAGCAGCCAGGAGGAAAAGCGCAAGATTGAAGAGATGCAGAAGGAGGCCCGGAAGCGTTCCGAACGGATCAAGAACGAGCGCGACCGCAGGATCCGGGAACTGCTGCTGGACCAGCCCTGCAACCAGACCCTGAAGGACGGGGAAAAACTGCTGGCCCGCAAGGGGCAGCGCCTGTCGGAAGCGGTGCTGGACGAGATAAAATTTGAAAGAACCCCCCTGGAGGACCTGGCCCAGATCTGCGAAGACTCTGCTTTGGGCGCCAAGGCCGTCAAGCTGATGGATTCGGCCCGCAAGGCCATCGAAGCCGTGCAGTATGAGCTGCAGATCGAGAAGGAAAAAGTGGAGCGGGGCGACGAGCTCCCGGCCGACGTCATCAAGCTGGTCAAGGTCTTCGTCTCCCGCAAGCGCAAGCTGATGGTGGGCGACAAGCTGGCCGGACGGCACGGCAACAAGGGCGTGCTGGCCAGGATCGTGCCCGAGGAGGACATGCCCTACCTGGCCGACGGCCGGCCCCTGGACATGATCCTGAACCCGCTGGGCGTGCCTTCGCGCATGAACCTGGGACAGGTGCTGGAGACCCATCTGGGATGGGCCGCCCAGATCCTGGGCTTCAAGGTGGCCACCCCCATCTTCGACGGGGCCAACATCGCCGAGATCCAGTCCGAGATGAAACTGGCCGGCCTGCCCGAACACGGCAAGGTCACCCTCTATGACGGCCGGAACGGACAGTCGTTCGACGAGCCGGTGACGGTGGGCGTGATGTACATGCTCAAGCTATCCCACCTGGTGGACGACAAGATCCACGCCCGGTCCATCGGGCCCTATTCCCTTATCACCCAGCAACCCCTGGGAGGCAAGGCCCATTTCGGCGGCCAGCGTTTCGGTGAGATGGAGGTCTGGGCCCTGGAATCATACGGGGCGGCCTACACCCTGCAGGAGATACTGACCGTCAAGTCCGACGATGTCCAGGGAAGACAGCGGGTCTACGAGGCCATCGTCAAGGGAGACAACCTGCCCGAGCCCGGCACCCCGGCCTGCTTTGAGGTGCTGGTAAACGAACTGAGGGGCCTGTGCCTGGACGTTCAACTGTATAAGGAGGACTAAGCGATGACCCCCGAAAGAACTGCCAATACCGGAGAGATGGAGGTCAGGGCCACCGATTTCGACTTCATCAAGCTGAAGCTGGCCTCCCCGGAGATCATACACGGCTGGTCGCTGGGAGAGGTGACCAAGCCCGAGACCATCAACTACCGCACCTTTAAGCCGGAACGGGACGGCCTGTTCTGCGAGAAGATATTCGGGCCCACCAAGGACTGGGAGTGCAACTGCGGCAAATACAAAAAGATCCGCTTCAAGGGCGTGATCTGCGACCGCTGCGGGGTGGAGGTCACACTGTCCCGGGTCCGCCGGGAACGGATGGGGCACATAGACCTGGCGGTGCCGGTGGCCCACATCTGGTATTTCAAGTCCCTGCCCTCGCGGATCGGGCAGCTTTTGGACGTCTCCATCCGGGACCTGGAACGGGTGCTGTACTACGAAAGCTACATCGTGATCGAGCCCGGTTCCTCGGGATTCAAGAAGAAGGAGTTGATCAACGAGGACCAGTGCATCAAGGCCGAGGAGGAATACGGCAAGGACTTCATCGCCCATATGGGAGCCGAGGCCATCCGGGAACTGCTCAAGGAGATCAACATCGACGACCTGTCGGCCGAACTGCGCTCCCGCTTGAGGCTGGAGGTTTCGGCCGAGGTCAAGAAGAACGTCTTGAAGCGGCTCCGGATAGTGGAGGCCTTCCGCAAGTCGGGCAACCGCCCGGAGTGGATGATCCTTTCGGCCATCCCGGTGATCCCGCCGGACCTGCGTCCCTTGGTGCCGCTGGAGGGAGGGCGCTTCGCCACCTCCGACCTGAACGACCTCTACCGCCGGGTCATCACCCGCAACAACCGGCTGAAGAAGATCATCGACATGCGGGCCCCGGAGATCATCCTGCGCAACGAAAAGCGGATGCTGCAGGAGGCGGTGGACGCCCTGTTCGACAACGGACGCCGCTCCCGGGCCCTGAAGGGCCGGGGCAACCGCGAGCTGAAGAGCCTGTCCGAGATCCTGCGCGGCAAGCAGGGACGGTTCCGCCAGAACCTGCTGGGCAAGCGGGTGGACTATTCCGGCCGCTCGGTGATCGTGGTCGGCCCCGAGCTGAAACCCTACCAGTGCGGCCTTCCCAAGAGCATGGCCCTGGAACTGTTCAAACCCTTCATCCTGAAAAAGCTGGAGGAAAAAGGCTACGTCCAGAGCGTCAAGAGCGCCAAGCGCCTGGTGGAAAAGGAAAAGCCCGGGGTCTGGGAGATCCTGGAAGAGATCGTCAAGGAGCATCCGGTGCTGCTGAACCGGGCCCCCACCCTGCACCGCCTGGGCATCCAGGCCTTTGAGCCGGTGCTGATCGAGGGCAAGGCCATCCGGATCCACCCCCTGGTCTGCGAGGCCTTCAACGCCGACTTCGACGGGGACCAGATGGCGGTCCACGTGCCGCTTTCCTACGAGGCCCAGATCGAGGCCGCCACCCTGATGCTTTCCACCAACAACGTGCTGTCGCCGGCCTCGGGCCGCCCGGTGATCACCCCCAGGCAGGACATCGTCATCGGCTGCTATTACCTGACCAAGCCCCGGGCCGGGGTCAAGGGCGAGGGCAAGGCCTTCACCGACCAGAACGAGGTGATGCTGGCCTACGAGAACGGAATTCTGGCCCTGCACGCCAAGATCCAGATCAAGGTCAACGACCGCAAGATAGAGACCACCGCCGGCCGGGTGATCTTCAACCAGATAGTTCCCCCGGAGCTGGGCTACGTCAACGATACTTTGGACAAGAAGGCCATCGACAAGATGGCCATGCAGTCCTTCCGCAAGCTGGGCAACTTCAAGACCGCCATGTTCATGGACGAGGTCAAGAAGATGGGCTTCACCTATGCCACCCAGGCCGGGGTGACCATCAGCCTTTCCGACGTAATCGTGCCGGCCGAGAAGGAGGGACTGGTCAAGAAGGGGATCGAGGCCACCGAGAAGATCCTGGGCCAGTACCGCAAGGGCGTGATCACCGACACCGAGCGCTACAACAAGGTGATCGACACCTGGACCCACGTCAACAACCAGGTGACCGAGGCCCTGATCAAACGTCTGGCCGACGACCGCCAGGGCTTCAATCCGGTGTTCATGATGTTGGATTCCGGGGCCCGGGGCAGCCGGGAGCAGGTGCGCCAGCTGGGCGGGATGAGGGGACTGATGTCCAAGCCCCAGAAGCGCCTGACCGGACAGGAGATCATCGAGACCCCCATCATCAACAACCTGCGGGAAGGCCTGACCATTGTGGAGTACTTCATCTCCACCCACGGAGCCCGCAAGGGACTGGCCGACACCGCCCTCAAGACCTCCGAGGCCGGGTACCTGACCCGCCGCCTGGTGGATGTGGCCCAGGATATCATCATCACCGAAGAGGACTGCGGCACCATCATGGGCGAGGACCGGGGCGCCCTCAAGGAAGGCGAAGAGATCATCGAGTCGCTTAGGGACCGGGTGCTGGGACGGGTGGCCATGGAGGACGTGATCAACCCCATCACCGGCGAGATGATAGTGTCCTCGGGCGAGGAGATCACCGAGGACGCGGCCGAGGAATTGTCCGAGGCCGGCATCGAGAAGATCCGGATCCGTTCGGTTCTGACCTGCGAGGCCAAGCGCGGCCTGTGCCGCAAGTGCTACGGGCGCAACCTGGCCACCGGCCGGATAGTGGACATGGGAGAGGCCACCGGAGTGATGGCCGCCCAGTCCATCGGCGAGCCGGGCACCCAGCTGACCCTGCGCACCTTCCACATCGGAGGCACCGCGGCCCGGATCGCGGCCCAGTCCAAGGTCTCGGCCAAGATCCCGGGAACCCTGGAGTTCAAGTCGCTGGAGACCATCGCCAAGGAAACCGGCGAGGTGGTGGTCATCAACCGCGACGGCGAGATCATCCTCCACGGCGAGAAACCCGGGGCCAAGACCCGCTACAGCGTGCCTTACGCCTCGGTGCTTAAGGCCGCCGACCAAGCCAAGGTGGCCCCCGGCGACACCCTGTTCGAGTGGGATCCCCACACCGCCGTCATCCTGGCCGAGCACTCCGGCGCCATCCAGTTCGCCGACATGATCCCCGACGTCACCATCTCCGAGGAGTTCGACGAAATAACCGGGATGCGCCGTCCGGTGGTGATCGAGAGCAAGGACAAGAACAAGAACCTTTATCCCCATATCAACATCATAGACAAGCGGGGCAAGAGCCTGTCCAGCTACCCCATCCCCATCGGGGCCCGGATCATGGCCCAGAACGGGCAGGTGATAGCGGCCGGAGAGTTCCTGGCCAAGACCTCGCGCGAGATATCCAAGACCCGAGACATCACGGCCGGTCTGCCCCGGGTGGCCGAGCTGTTCGAAGCCCGCAAGCCGGCCGATCCCTCGGTGGTCTCCGAGATCGACGGCCGGATCAAGCTGGGCGAGATCGCCAAGGGCCAGCGAACGGTCCTGGTCCGCAACGAGAACGGCGAGGAGCGGGCCTATCTGATCCCGTTGAACAAGCATCTCTACGTCCGGGACGGCGACAAGGTCAAGGCCGGGGAAAAGATAACGGAGGGCTCCATCAATCCCCACGACATCCTGCGGATCCGGGGCACGGCCGCGGTCCAGGTCTACCTGGTCAACGAGATCCAGGAGGTCTACCGGCTGAACGGCGTGGCCATCAACGACAAGCACATCGAGGTGATAGTGCGCCAGATGCTGCAGAAGGTGCGGGTCCAGGATCCGGGCGACACCATCTACATCGAGGGCGACCAGGTGGACAAAGCCTCGGTGCGCGAGGAGAACGAGCGGGTGCTGCACGAGGGAGGGCGTCCGGCCACTTTCGAATCGCTGCTGATGGGCATCACCAAGTCCGCGCTGTCGACCTCCAGCTGGGTCTCGGCGGCCTCCTTCCAGGAGACCACCAGGGTCCTGACCGAAGCCGCGGTCCAGGGAAAATCGGACCCGCTGCTGGGCTTAAAGGAGAATGTGATAGTGGGCCGGCTGATCCCGGCCGGGACCGGGATCCGGCGCTACCGCAACTTCAAGATCGAGGAGGAGCAACCCCAGGAACAGCCGGCAGAGAAATAGTTATTTTCATATTCAAATCAAAAGCCCCGCCAACACCTGTTTGGCGGGGCTTGGTTTTGACTTATATGGCATTGGAAAATATTGTCATGCCTAAGGTATATTATCAGATTGACAATGTGATGATTACCAATTATAATCAATAGTAGAAAAACGAAATAAATATGTTAACTCAAATTGACCAAATACGCATTGAAGCATCAAATGGGCTTGATCACATGACCAAAGTCCATTTGGGCCAATTCCTGACGCCCAGTACGATAGCCAATTATATGGCCTCATTATTTCCTGTGGGTAACGAGGCTTCAATGCATCTGCTTGATGCCGGTGCGGGGGTTGGTTCGTTAGCAACTGCTTTTTTACATCGATGGAAGTCGCAAGAGTTTTCTGCCAAACATATTGAGGTTACAGCATATGAAATTGATAGCACCCTTCGGAAACATTTAAATAAGTCATTATCAATATTTGCAAATCCTCACTGTTGCAAAGTTAATATACTTGAACATGATTTTATTGAAGACGCTGCTCATATGCTGGCATTTGGCAATGGGCCTCGTTATACTCATGCCATACTTAATCCGCCATACAGGAAAATTAATAGCGATTCGCGTCATCGTCACTTACTTCGACAAGTTGGCATAGAAACCGTTAATTTATATTCTGCGTTTGTTGCTCTGACAATAGGATTAATGAGGCCTGGCGGTCATATCGTTGCGATAATCCCACGTAGTTTTTGCAATGGCCCATACTATCGGCCTTTTCGTGAATTAATATTCAAGAAGGCGGCATTAAAACATATTCACCTTTTTATTTCTAGGGATCAGGCGTTTAAGGATGACAAGGTTCTTCAAGAGAATGTTGTTATATTGCTTGAATGCTCTGCTCGCCAAGGAAATGTAGTCGTATCTACATCCACGGATGATCAGTTTATTGACTATCATATTGCTGAACACCAATTTTCAAACATTGTTAATCCGGGCGATCAAGAAAGATTCATACATATTCCAACAGTACATAACGGTTTGAACACGTCATCATCATTGCCGTTTGATAACACTCTTGCTGACCTTAACATAGAAGTATCCACTGGTCCTGTGGTGGATTTTCGTGTTGATCAATTTATCACCGATATGCCCACGTCCCATTCGGTCCCCTTGCTTTATCCTTGTCATTTCGGAGAAAAATCGATAGAATGGCCAAAGAAAACATGTAAAAAACCTAATGCAATAAATTTAACCCCGGAAACAAAGAAATGGCTATATCCCAATGGTTATTACACTATGACCCGTAGATTTTCATCGAAAGAAGAAAAACGAAGGATAGTTGCTAATGTTGTAACCCCGAATATATCTAACTCAAAATACATTGGTTTTGAAAATCATTTAAACGTGTTCCATCATGCCAGGCAAGGTCTTACGGAATTGATCGCTCGTGGATTGGCCGTTTATTTGAACTCGACGCTTATTGATGAGCATTTTCGTAAATTTAGCGGGCATACACAAGTCAATGCTACCGACCTTAAGCAGCTTAAATATCCCAGTCGGTTGCTTTTGGAAAAACTTGGTAGATGGGCAAAGAATCAACAGCGATTTTCACAAGAATCAGTTGATAATGAAATTAAGGACATACTATGAGACCAATAAGCAATATTTCTGCCTCCCTTAAGGTTCTGTCTTCTCTGGGATTGCCTCGTGCCCAACAGAATGAACGTTCCGCTCTTTGTTTGTTGGCCTTGTTGAATCTCTCTCCTGGTAAGAAATGGGTTGAGGCAGAAAACCCCTTGATTGGCATAACACCAATTATGGATTGGGCTCGATCTCATTATGGGAAAAAATATAAACCCAATACGCGAGAAACATTTCGGAGACAAACAATCCATCAGTTCGTTGCTGCTGGCATTGCTTTGTATAATCCAGATGACGCATCCCGATCCGTTAACAGTCCCAAAGCGGTATATCAAATAGCACCTAAAATGCTATTGTTGCTGCGTACCTACGGATCTTCGAGATGGCCGACAGCATTGGGTAAATATTTATCGCAAAGCAAATCCCTCGCCCAACGTTATGCTAGTGAACGAGCGTATCAACTTGTTCCCGTTCGGTTGGCGAAGGGCAAGAACATAAAATTAAGCCCTGGGAAGCATAACGAATTAATTAAGGCGATTATTGAGGAGTTTGCTTCTCGTTTTGTTCCTAGTGGTGTATTAATCTATGCTGGTGACACTGGCAATAAATGGGGCTATTTTGATGAGGAATTTTTGGCTAATTTAGGTGTTAAGATTGATTCACATGGCAAGATGCCAGATGTGGTATTATACCATGAAGAAAAGAAGTGGTTGATTCTTGTTGAATCTGTCACCAGCCATGGTCCAGTGGACAGCAAAAGGCATGAAGAGTTAGCTGCTTTATTTTCAAAATCAAAAGCACCACTTGTATTTATTACCTGCTTCCCTAATCGGTCTATAATGGCAAGGTATCTTGGAGATATAGCATGGGAAACAGAGGTGTGGGTTGCCGATAATCCTTCTCATTTAATACACTTTAATGGTGAGAGATTCCTTGGTCCTTATTAAGCTATTGGTTATAGTTGATTCCCGGGGACTACCGAGGGTTGAAGAATGCACATAGTTCCATATTGGAACATAATGCCAAGGAAGGTGATATTAAACGGGACTTTGCTTGCAAAGCCCCGTTTTGTATTTTACTCAATATCTGGTATCTCGATTACCTATGGGCACTATATGTATGACGATTTTAATCGGTCTATTCGGCCATAAAAGCAAAATATTTCTTTAAGAAACCGTAAAAAACAACCATTTTTTCACTTTGACAAGAACTATTTTTCCATCCCAAAGATTTATCAAAATAATTGTTAAAGCATCTTGACTTTTATACTGTAAATATTATATAATTGGGATTCCAATCGATTACAAAAATTTTTGACAAAACATTTCCGTTTTCGTCGCGGCGATGAAAACCGGATAAGGCTATTTTTGTCTTTAAAAATTATCTTTAGGGCAAGGAGAATTAATGCCAACCATCAGCCAACTGATCCGCTCCGGAAGAAATTCCAAACGCAAGAAGACCAAGGCCCCGGCCCTCAACTCGTGCCCCCAGCGCAAGGGCGTGTGTCTCCGGGTCTACACCACCACCCCCAAGAAGCCCAACTCCGCTTTGCGCAAGGTGGCCAAGGTGCGTTTGACCAACGGATTTGAAATTCTGTCCTACATCCCGGGCGAGGGCCACAACCTGCAGGAGCACTCCATCGTCATGGTGCGGGGCGGCCGCGTCAAGGACCTGCCCGGCGTGCGCTATCACATCGTGCGCGGCACCCTGGACACTTCCGGGGTGGAGGGCCGCAAGAAGAGCCGCTCGCTCTACGGCACCAAGCGGATCAAGGCCGGCGCCAAGCCAGCCCTGAAAAAATAAACGGGCCCAGCCACTGAAGCGCGGTAAAACAACAACGGGTAAGGGCAATTCATGAATTGCCCCAACAAACATCCAACAATCTGAAAATCGGGAACTGATATAAAATGCCAAGAAGAAAAAGAGTCATCAAGCGCGAGGTCCTGCCGGATCCCAAGTACCACGATCCCATGGTCACCATCTTCATCAACAACATCATGAAGAGCGGAAAAAAGAGCGTGGCCGAGAAGATCTTCTACCAGGCGGTGGAGATCGTGGAACAGAAGCTGAAGCTTCCGGGGATCGAAGTGTTCAAGCAGGCCCTGAACAACATCAAGCCGGTGCTGGAGGTCAAACCCCGCCGGGTGGGCGGCGCCACCTACCAGGTGCCGATCGAGGTCAAGCCCGAGCGGCGCACCGCCCTGGCCATCCGCTGGATGATCATCGCGGCCAAGGCCCGCTCCGAGAAGACCATGCGCGACCGCCTGGCCGGAGAGATCATGTCGGCCAACAAGAACGAGGGCGGGGCCGTCAAAAAGAAGGAAGACACCCACAAGATGGCCGAGGCCAACAAGGCCTTCAGCCACTTCCGCTTCTAAAAATCACCCCCTGGTTTTTCTTGAGTCCTTAAGGCCCCGGGCCCGGACTAGCACAAAAAGATTTTTGACTTTTTAAAAAGTTAAGATTTGTAAAATGAGAAACCTGACGCCATTTGCAGTTCCCGACGAAAGAAATTGACTTTCAGCCAGCCGCCTTCCTTTGGGCGTTGGCCGAAGGGATGGCGGACGGTTAAAATGCAGAAAGTAAAGTTGGAATTCAAATGACCCAGGCTTCTTCGTTAAATAAGACCAGAAACATCGGCATCATGGCCCATATCGATGCCGGCAAGACCACCACCACCGAGAGGATCCTGTTCTTCACCGGCAAGGTTCACCGGATCGGCGAGGTTCACGACGGCGCCGCCACCATGGACTGGATGGAACAGGAAAAGGAACGCGGCATCACCATCACCTCGGCCGCCACCACCTGCTCCTGGAACGGGCACCGGATCAACATCATCGACACCCCGGGCCACGTGGACTTCACGGTGGAAGTGGAACGCTCATTAAGGATCCTGGACGGGGCCGTGGCCCTGTTCTGCGCGGTAGGCGGCGTGGAGCCGCAATCGGAAACGGTCTGGCGCCAGGCCGATCGCTATCACATTCCCCGGATCGCCTTCATCAACAAAATGGACCGGGTGGGATCGGATTTCGACGACGCGGTGGAGATGATGAGGGAACGGCTGGCCGCCAAGGCGGTGCCCATCCAGATGCCCATCGGCAGCGGGGAGACTTTCACCGGAGCGGTGGATCTGGTCAAGATGCAGGCGATCATCTACGATGCGGGCGAGAACGAGGACCCCAAACTGAGCCCCATCCCCGAAGAATATCTGGCCCAGGCCCAGGCCGCCCACAACTTCCTGGTGGAACAGGTGGCCGAGTACGACGAAGAGGCCCTCAATTTATACGTAGAAGGCCAGCCCATCCCGGAAGATCTCCTGATGAAGGCCATCCGCCGGGGAACCCTGGACATCAAGATCTTCCCGGTGCTGTGCGGATCGTCCTTCAAGAACAAGGGAGTGCAGCCGCTGCTGGACGCGGTGGTGGATTACCTGCCGGCCCCCCCCGACCTGCCCCCGATCTCCGGTTTGAATCCCGACACCGGCCAGCACGAAGACCGCCACGACGACCCCAACGAGCCTTTGGCGGCGCTGGTATTCAAGATCGCCACCGACCCCTACGTGGGTAAGATATCATATGTCCGCATCTACTCCGGCACCATCGAGGCCGGGCAGGCAGTATACAACAGCAACATCAGCAAGCACGAACGGGTCAGCCGGCTGCTTTTGATGCACGCCAACAAACGGGAGGACGTGGAGAAGCTTTCGGCCGGGGACATCGCGGCCGTGGTGGGCCTCAAGGACAGCAAGACCGGCCACACCCTGTGCGAGAAGAAGAATCCCATCGTCCTGGAATCAATGAACTTCCCCGACCCGGTGATCTCGGTGGCCCTGGAGCCAAAGTCCAAGGCCGACGAGGATAAATTGGGCAACGCTCTTTCAAAATTGTCCGAAGAAGACCCCACCTTCAAGGTGAAGACCGACGAGGAAACTGGACAGACCATCATCTCCGGCATGGGCGAACTCCACCTGGAGATCATCGTGGACCGGATGATGAGGGAATTCGGGGTGCAGGCCAACGTGGGCAAGCCCCAGGTCAGCTACCGGGAGACGGTCCGCAGGGCGGCCAAGGCCGAGGGCAAGTTCATCCGCCAGAGCGGTGGCCGGGGGCAGTACGGACACGTGGAGATCATACTGGAACCGCAGCAGCAGGGGCTGGGTTTTGAATTCACCAACGACACCGTCGGCGGCTCCATTCCCAAGGAATACATCAACTCGGTGGAGAAGGGCGTCAAAGAGGCGCTGGAGGCTGGGATCCTGGCCGGGTATCCGGTGGTGGACGTCAAAGTATCTCTGGTCGACGGCTCTTATCACGAAGTGGACTCCTCGGACATCGCCTTCAAGGCGGCCGGATCGATAGCGGTCAACGAAGCCCTGCGCAAAGCCGGATCGGTGATCATGGAACCGGTGATGAGCGTGGAGGTGGTGGTTCCGGAACTCTACATGGGCGAGGTGATCGGCGACATCAACTCCCGCCGGGGCAAGATACTGGGGCTGGTAAAGCGCAAGGACGCCCAGGTGATAGCCTCGATGGTCCCCCTGTCCGAGATGTTCGGATACGCCACCAGATTAAGGTCCCTGACCCAGGGCCGGGCCATCTACACCATGCAGTTCCACCATTACGAAGAAGTGCCCCGCTCGATATCCGAAGAGATCATGGCCAAAAGCGGAACAAAATAAAGATAACCAATAGTACCTTCCCGCTAAAGACACTAAAACCCTCTTCTAAGGTGTATTCAGCGGGGAATGATAAAAGAAATATTTCTTAATCGTTAGTTGGGAGAAACCATCATGGCCAAAGCAAAATTTGAGCGTAAGAAGCCGCACGTCAATATCGGGACGATCGGCCACGTGGACCACGGCAAGACGACCCTGACCAGCGCGATCACGAAGTACCTGTCGGAACTGGGCCTGGCCCAGGCCAAGAGCTACGAGGATATCGACAACGCGCCGGAGGAAAAGGCCCGCGGAGTAACCATCAACGTGCACCATGCGGAGTACGAGACGCTGAAGCGGCACTATGCGCACATGGACTGCCCCGGCCACGCGGACTACATCAAGAACATGATCACCGGAGCGGCCCAGATGGACGGGGCGATCCTGGTGGTGGCGGCCTCGGAAGGCGCGATGCCCCAGACGCGGGAGCACATCCTGCTGGCGCGTCAGGTTGGGGTACCGGCCCTGGTGGTGTTTTTGAACAAGGTGGACCAGGTGGACGATCCGGAACTGATCGAGATCGTGGAAATGGAAGTGCGTGATCTATTGACCAAGTACGGTTTCCCCGGGGACAACGTCCCGATCATCAAGGGCTCGGGGCTGAAGGCCATGGAGGGAGACAAATCGGAGATCGGGACCCAGGCCATCCAGCGTCTGATGGACGCGGTTGACAGCTACATCCCGGATCCGGTGAGAGACATAGACAAGCCGTTCCTGCTGGCCATCGAGGACGTGTTCTCGATCACCGGCCGCGGCACGGTGGGCACCGGGCGTATCGAGCGGGGCAAGGTGAAGGTGGGCGACAAGGTGGAGCGGGTGGGCATCCGCGAGACCCGTGAGACGGTGGTGACCGGAGTGGAAATGTTCCGGAAGCTGCTGGACGACGCCCAGGCCGGAGACAACGTTGGGGTCCTGCTGCGGGGGATCGAGAAGGCGGATCTGGAGCGGGGCATGGTGCTGGCGGCCCCCAAGACCATCACCCCCCACCAGAAGTTCAAAGGCGAGGTCTACGTGCTGACCAAGGAGGAGGGCGGACGCCATACCCCGTTCTTCACCGGGTACCGTCCCCAGTTCTTCTTTAGGACCACCGACGTCACCGGGAACCTGTCCCTGCCCAAGGGGGTGGAGATGATCATGCCGGGCGACAACGTGACCATTGAGGGCGAGCTGCTGACGCCGATAGCCATGGAGAAGGGCCTGAAGTTCGCCATCCGCGAGGGCGGCCGGACCGTGGGCGCCGGAACAGTCACCGAGATCCTCCCCGACTAAAAACCCCTCCCGGGTAAATGGGAAACGGATAAATTGGAAATAGGAACTACAACAGTCAAACCGGTTATTTAAAACTCTCGAGGAGATATAAAAAGTGGCGGCTCAGAACATCAGGATAAAACTAAAGGCATACGACCATGCGGTGCTGGACAAATCGGTGGCCGAGATAGTCAACACGGCCAAACAGACCGGGGCCAGGATCTCGGGACCAATCCCGCTGCCCACCAACCGCACCGTCTATACCGTCAACCGCTCCACCCACGTGGACAAGAAGTCGCGGGAACAGTTCGAGCGGCGGATCCACAAGCGCTTGATAGACATCTGGCACTCCTCTCCTCAGACCATCGACGCCCTGACCAAGCTGGACCTTCCGGCCGGGGTGGACATCGAGATCAAGACCGGATTATAACAGCTGTAAGCAGATGGCTTAAAGCTCTCAAAGAGTAAACAAGTAGCAGAGTAAAAGACACAATGAACGGAATATTAGGCAGAAAAATAGGGATGACCCAGATCTTCGGGCCGGGCAACGCGGTGATCCCGGTGACGGTGATCGAAGCCGGACCCTGCGTAGTGACCCAGGTCAAGGACGGCAAGCTTGACGGCTACTCTGCCGTTCAGCTGGGCTTTGTGGAAAAGAAAAAACAGAAGACCACCAAGGCCATGCAGGGGCATTTCACCAAGGCTGGAGCCCCGGCTCCCCTGCGCTTCATCAAGGAGATCAGAACGGCCCAGGCCAAGGATTTCAAACCCGGCCAGGTGATCAAGGCCGACCTGTTCGCCGAGGGCGACATGGTCAAGGTCACCGGGATCATGAAAGGCCGGGGCACCCAGGGCGTGGTCAAGCGCCACGGGTTCAAGGGCGGCCCCAAGACCCACGGTCAGACCGACCGCCTGCGCCGTCCCGGATCGGCCGGAGCCGGATCCACCCCGGGCCGGGTCTATCCCGGCCGGCGTTATC
Source organism: bacterium (assembly GCA_030655055.1). Classification (NCBI taxonomy): domain Bacteria; species bacterium. The sequence continues at coordinate 21,112 of JAURWH010000046.1, read as the reverse complement.
CCGGACAGATGGGCAATGTCCAGATCACAGTCCGCAACCTAAAGATCGTCAAAGTGGACGCCGAAAAGAACCTGCTCCTGGTCAAGGGCCCGGTGCCCGGTGCCCCCGACGGGATATTGGTCGTTCAAAAGATTATAAAGAAGAAGGCATAAAAAATGTTGTCCGCAAATCTATATGATGCCCAGGGAAAAATGACAGGGAATATAGACCTGCCCGAGAACATCTTCGGGGTCAGGGTGAATCAGCACCTGCTTTACCTGGCAGTGAAAAATTACCTGGATAACAGGCGGCAGGGAACCGCCAACACCCAGAATGCCGAGGACGTGCGGGGCGGCGGCAAAAAGCCGTTCAAGCAGAAAGGCACCGGCCGGGCCCGCCAGGGCAGCAACCGCTCCTCGCTGATGGTGGGAGGCTACGTGGCCCACGGCCCCCATCCCCGGGATTATTCCTGGGAGATGCCCAAGACCAGCCGTCGCCAGGCCCTGAAGTCGGCCCTGACCGATTCGTTCAAGACCGGACGCCTGGCGGTGATAGACGCCGTGACCTCCGGCGGCAAGACCAAGGACGTCTACGGGGTGCTGAAGACCATGGAGCTGTCCGACAAGAAAGTACTGCTGCTGGACGTGGCCCCTACCTCGGAACTGCTGCTCTCCGGCCGCAACATCAAAGGGCTGGCCATCCGGCCGGTGCGGGAACTGAACACCTACGAGATCATGCGGGCCGACAGAGTGCTGTTCACCAAGGCCGGCGTGGAGGCCTTAAAGGAGGTCTTTAACAAATGAAAGATTTGAACAAGGTCATTAAAAAACCCCTGATCACCGAGAAATTCACCGCCCTGAAAGAGGCTTATAACCGTTACGCTTTTGAGGTCGACAAGAACGCCAACAAGCATGACGTCAAAAGGGCCATCGAGTCGGTCTTCAAGGTCAAGGTCACCGATGTGGCCACCATGAACGTCCGGGGCAAGATCAAACGGCAGGGCCGCAACGAGGGCAAACGGCCCGACTGGAAGAAGGCCGTGGTGACCCTGGCCAAGGACCAGAAGCTGGATATCGGCGACGGGGTTTAGTTTTCCCGGGTCTTGGTTAAAAATGATTTTTCAAGCACCAGCAATACTAGGAGACGATACATAAATGGGGATCAAGTCTTATAAACCGGTAACTCCCGGATTAAGGCACCGCACCGGCTACACCTTTGAAGAGCTGACCAAGCCTCTGGCTCCCAAAAGCCTGAGGAAGGCCATGCGCAAAAGCGGGGGACGCAACAATCACGGACGGGTGACCGCCGACCACCGCGGAGGAGGGCACAAACGGGCCTACCGGATGATAGATTTCCGGCGCGATAAATTCGGGATCGCCGCCACGGTGGCCGCCATCGAGTACGATCCCAACCGCTCGGCCAGGCTGGCCCTGCTGAAGTACGCCGACGGAGAATGGCGCTACATCATGGCCCCGCTGGGGCTGAAGCTGGGCGACAAGGTGATGTCCGGCCCCGGCTCCGAGATCAAGAACGGCAACGCCCTGCCCCTGTCCGAGATCCCCATGGGAACCTCGGTCCACAACATCGAGGTCACCAAGGGCCGGGGCGGCCAGATGGTGCGCACCGCCGGAGGATCGGCCCAGCTGCTGGCCAAGGAAGCCGGCTACGCCCAGCTGCGGATGCCTTCGGGCGAAGTGCGGATGATCAGCCTGGAATGCCTGGCCACCGTAGGACAGGTGGGCAACCTGGAACATGAGAACATCTCCATCGGCAAGGCCGGCCGCAACCGCTGGCTGGGGGTCAAGCCCCACAGCCGGGGCGTGGTCAAGAACCCCCACGACCACCCGATGGGCGGCGGCGAAGGCAAGTCCTCGGGCGGACGCCACCCCTGCGGACCCACCGGACTCCTATCCAAAGGCAAGAAGACCCGCAACCGTAAAAAACTTTCCAGCAAGTTTATAGTCAAGAGGAGAAAGTAATGTCCCGCTCCCTAAAAAAAGGACCCTTCATCGATGCCAAGCTGTTTGCCAAGATCGAAGCCATGCACGCCGCCCGCGACAAGAAGGTGATCAAGACCTGGGCCCGGCGTTCCATGATCCCCCCGGAATTCGTGGGGTTCACCATTTCGGTCCACAACGGCAACAAGTTCATACCGGTCTATGTCAGCGAGAACATGGTCGGCCATAAGCTGGGAGAGTTCTCCCCCACCCGCACCTTCCGCAAGCACGGCGCGGCCGGCAAGGAAGTAGACAAAAAGGGCGGCAAGAAGACCGAAACCACAACCGCTCCCGGAGCAGCTCCCGGAGCAGCCCCGGCGGCAGCCCCGGCCAAAAAATAAATAAACACTATTGAGTATTATGGAAGCTTTAGCCAGACAAAAATTCGTCAGGGTCACCCCGCGCAAGATGCGGATAGTGGCCGACCTGGTGCGGGGAAAGAACTGCAACCAGGCCCTGTCCATCCTGCGCTTCGTGCCCCGGGCTGCCAGCCCCCTGATCCTGAAGGCCATCCAGTCGGCGGTAGCATCGGCGGTGGAACAGGCCGGCAAGGCCAAGTTCGATCCCGACACCCTCAAGGTCTCCGAGATCAGGGTGGATGAAGGCGCTACCTGGAAAAGAATGAGACCCCGGGCCCGGGGCCGGGCTGACCGCCGTTTGAAGCGGACCAGCCATCTGACGGTGCGGGTTTCCGACGGTCAACCAAAACAAGATACGGAGGAATAAGCCTTGGGTCAAAAGACAAATCCGATCGGGTTAAGGCTGGGGATCATCAAGACCTGGGATTCCCGCTGGTTCGCCAAAAAAGACTTTCCCGATCTTTTGGAAGAAGATCAGAAGATCCGCCAGTACATCCGGCAGAAGCTGGCCAACGCCGGCCTGGCCAAGATCGAGATAGAGCGCACCCCCAAAAGGGCCACCATCACCGTCCACACTTCGCGCCCCGGGATCGTGATCGGCCGCAAGGGAGCCGACATCGAAAAGCTCAAGGCCGAGGTCCAGCTGCTGACCGGACAGAAGGAAGTGCACCTGAACATCGCCGAGGTCAAGGTTCCCGAGATCAATTCGATGCTGGTGGCCGATTCCATCGCCCGCCAGCTGGAACAGCGGATCTCCTTCCGCCGGGCCATGAAGAAGGCGGTCCAGGGATCATTAAGGATGGGAGCCCAGGGGATCAAGATCTCCTGCGGCGGCCGCCTGGGCGGAGCCGAGATCGCCCGGACCGAGACCTACCGCGAAGGCCGGGTTCCCCTGCACACCTTAAGGGCCGACATCGACTACGGCACCGCCACCTCGCACACCACTTTCGGATGCATCGGGATCAAGGTCTGGATATTCAAGGGCGAGCAGTTGCCGCCCCGCCAGGCCGTCAGACAGTAACACCAAGAGCGGAATTGACAGGATTAACATGATTTCCCGGAATTGATCTTAAATAAAAATCCGGTAAATCCTGTCAAATAAAAGGCCAATCCTTAATAAACCTGGAAAAATATTTCTACACCATCAAGTCTTTTTGATACTTTGGAGATAGCACACAAATGTTGATGCCAAAAAGGGTAAAACACCGTAAACAGCACCGGGGGCGCATGACCGGGACGGCCAGCCGGGGCCAGTTCGTGGAATTCGGAGATCAGGGGCTGATGGCCACCGAATCCGCCTGGATCACCGACCGCCAGATAGAATCCGCCCGGGTGGCCTTGACCCGCTTCACCAAAAAGGGCGGCCGGGTATGGATCAGGATATTCCCCGACCACCCGTCCACCAAAAAACCGGCCGAGACCCGGATGGGAAAGGGCAAGGGCGCCCCGGACCACTGGGTGGCGGTGATCAAGCCGGGCCGGGTGATGTTCGAGATCGGCGGCATTCCCCCGGAATCAGCCAAGAAGGCCCTGGGCCTGGCTTCCCACAAACTGCCCATTAAAACCAAGATCGTCGAGCGCGATCGCACCATAAAGGTAATATAACATGGCCAAGGTAAAAGAACTTCGCCAAATGACCCGGGCCGAGGTGGAGCAGAAGCTCAAGGATGAGGGGCAGAATCTCTTTCATCTGACCATCCGCCATTCCACCCAGGGGCTGCCCAAGCCCACCGAGCTCAAAAAATCACGCCGCCAGGTGGCCCGCCTCAAGACCGTGCTTCAGGAAGACAAGCTGGGCAAAGCCAAGCTGGCTTCGGGCGCCAAGACCGCATAATATCCAGCAATTTTAGGAGTTTTATGACCGAGAGAAATTTACGCAAGGAACGGACCGGCAAGGTCACCAGCAACAAGATGACCAAGACCATCGTGGTGGCGGTGGAGCGCAAGTTCAAGGACCCGTTTTACGGCAAGGTGGTAAAGCGGACCAGCAAACTGATGGCCCACGACGAGAAGAGCGAGGCCAAAGAGGGCGACACCGTCCGGATAGTGGAGACCAGGCCGCTCTCCAAGTGCAAGCGCTGGCGTTTGGACGGGGTCATCAGCAAAGCCAAGTAAGGTTCCCAGGGTCTTTAAAAGCAATCAATAAAATCAACAGGCAACAAGGTGGGTTGAAATGATACAGCAATACAGCAGACTGACCGTGGCCGACAATACCGGAGCCCGCAAATGCATGTGCATCCAGGTGATGGGCGGACACACCCGGCGCTACGGCAGCATCGGGGACATAATCAAGATCGCCATCAAGGACGTGCTCCCCGGCGGCAGCATCAAGAAGGGCGAAGTGGCCCGGGCGGTGGTGGTCCGCACCAGGAAGGAAGTTCGGCGCCGGGACGGCTCCTACATCCGGTTCGACGAGAATGCCGCGGTGATCATCGACGACAAGAACGAACCCAAGGGCACCCGCATCTTCGGTCCGGTGGGCCGCGAGCTCCGGGAGAAGCTGTTCCTGAAAATAGTATCTTTGGCCCCCGAGGTGATATAAGGAAATAATATGAAGATAAAGAAGAACGACACGGTAGTGGTGATAGCCGGAAAGGCCAAGGGCAAACGGGGCAAGGTGCTCAAACTCTTCCCCGAGAAGAGCCGGGCCATTGTGGAGGGCGTCCAGTTCATCAAGCGGCACACCAAACCCCGCAAGCAGGGACAGAAGGCCGGGATCCTGGAAAAGGAGGCCCCGGTGGCCGTCTCCAACCTGATGGTGGTCTGCGCCAAGTGCAACAAGGGGGTCCGGGTGGGCGCCCGGGTGCTGGCCGACGGAAAACGTTCCCGGGTCTGCAAGTCCTGCGGCGAGATGCTGGACAAAGTCTAATTATTTAGCCACAAAGCCACAAAGGCTCCAAACTATATTAATAAATTGGACATTAAATTTGTGTCTTGGTGACTTGGTGGCAGAGTAATTACATAATCGTAAACCCAAAATCAAAAACAAAACGCAAAAGTAAAATTTTGCTTGAGTGAGAAATGGCGCGTTTAAAAGAAAAATACCAAAAGGAAGTCAAGCCGGCCCTGATCAAGAAATTCGGCTACAAGAGCCCGATGCAGGCTCCGGCCCTTTCCAAGATCGTGGTCAACATGGGCCTGGGCGAGGGCATCCTGGATCCCAAGATAGTGGAGGCTGCGGCCAAGGACCTGGGGACCATCACCGGGCAGAAGCCCTCCATCCGCAAATCCAAGAAATCCATCGCCAACTTCAAGCTGCGGGCCGGCCTGGCCATCGGGGCTATGGTCACCCTGCGGGGCGACACCATGTACGAGTTCTTTGACCGGATGGTCAATGTGGCCATGCCCCGGATCCGCGATTTCAAGGGGATGCCGGCCAAATCCTTCGACGGCCGGGGGAACTACACCATGGGCATCAAGGAGCAGATCATCTTTCCCGAGATCAACTACGACAAGATATCCAAGATAGTGGGCATGGACATCACCTTTGTGACCACCGCCAAAAGCGACGAAGAGGGCAAGGAACTGCTGAGCCTGATGGGAATGCCTTTCCAGAAATAAGCATCAAGTCCAATATTTTTTAACAAAAAGGATATTCAAGTTCTATGGCCAGAAAGGCGATGATTCAAAAGGCTGAACGGCCGAAGTTCAAAGTCCGGCACCACAGCCGGTGCCGCCGCTGCGGAAGGTCACGGGCGTTCTACCGGGACTTCGGCATCTGCCGGATTTGCCTGCGGGAAATGACACTCAGGGGCGAGATCCCCGGAATGGTCAAGGCCAGCTGGTAGGGATCAAAATTGGTCCTTAAGCCGTTACCAAGATTTACAAGAGCATTTTTAGGAGATAATACAAGATGTCGATGACCGATCCCATTGCCGATATGCTGACCAGGATCCGCAATGCCGGGAAAGCCAAGATGAAGAGGACGGATATACCGGCCTCCAAAATGAAGCTGGCGATCACCAAGATCCTTTTGCGGGAGCGCCTGATCGCCAATTTCAAGTACATCGCCGACGGCAAGCAGAACGTGATCCGCGCTTACCTGCGCTACGATGATGAGGGAAAGCACCTGATCAAGGGCCTGGTGCGCCGCAGCACCCCGGGCTTAAGGGTCTACGCCCCCAAGGACAAGCTGCCCCGGGTCCGCAGCGGAATGGGGCTGGCCATCATCTCCACCTCCAAGGGCCTGATGACCGACCGGGAGGCCCGCAAGAACAAGCTGGGCGGCGAGGTGGTCTGCTACCTGTGGTAAGTAACCTACCTGGTTTCTTAATAAGTTTCATCTACATTGAGTTAAGGAGATATATAAAGTGTCGCGGATAGGCAGAAAGCCAATAGAGATCCCCCAGGGGGTAAAGACCGAGGTGTCCGGCCAGAAGGTAAAGGTGACCGGGCCCAAGGGAACCCTGGAGCTGGAGATCCATCCCAACATGAAGCTGGAGCTCAAGGACGGCGTCCTGACGGTGATCCGGCCCTCGGACGAGAAGTTCGACCGGTCCCTGCACGGACTGACCCGGGCCCTGGTGTTCAACGCGGTCACCGGGGTCAGCCTGGGTTTCACCAAGGTGCTCCAGATCTACGGCATCGGGTACAAGGCCATCAAGGACCCCAAGGGCCTGACCCTGAACCTGGGATTTTCCCACCCCATCAATCTGGAGGCCCCCAAGGGCATCGAGTTCGACATCACCGATGAGCCGGGCCTTAAGGTGCTGGACAAGACATACCAGAGCAGCCTGGTGGTCAAGGGCATAGACAAGCAGCTGGTGGGCGAAGTGGCCGCCACCATCAGACGGTTCCGCCGGCCGGAGCCGTACCAAGGCAAGGGCATCCGCTACCAGGGCGAGCACATCCGGCGCAAGGCCGGCAAGACCGCGGCCGGAGCAGCCGGGTCCTGATAAAGGTCAAATTAATCCCGGGAAATATTTTCATAAAAGCAAAAGTAGGTATTATACAAATGGCAGACAAGGCAAAAGAAATAAGAGACGCCCGCCTCAGGCGGCATGTACGGATCCGGCGCAAGGTTCAGGGCACGCCCGAACGGCCCCGGCTCTGCGTCTTCCGCAGCAACAAGTTCATTTATGCCCAGGTGATAGACGACACCAAGCATGCGGTGCTGGCGGCCTCCGGCAAGATGGAGGGCCTGGAAAAAGGCAAGCTGGCCCAGAGCAAGCAGGTGGGCAAAAAGATCGCCCAGCTGGCTTTGGCCAAGGGCATCAAGCAGGTGGTGTTCGACCGGGGCGGATATATTTATCACGGCAGGATCAAGGCGCTGGCCGAGTCGGCCAGAGAAGCCGGGTTGCAATTCTAAAAAATATTTGGGAGATTAAGACCAGTGGCAAGGATCAACTTGAATGGTTTGGGCGAGCTCAAGGAGCAGGTGGTCCATATCAACCGGGTGGCCAAGGTGGTAAAGGGCGGCAAGCGCTTCGGTTTTACCGCGTTGGTGACGGTGGGTGATGGAAACGGTCATGTGGGGATCGGCAAGGGAAAGGCCCGCGAAGTTTCCGAGGCCATCCGCAAGGCCAATGAGGACGCCAAGAAAAGCCTTAAGAAATATTCGGTGGTCGACGGCAAGATCCCCTACATGGTGATGGGCAAATACGGCGCCAGCGAAGTGGTCTTAAGGCCGGCCGCCACCGGAACCGGCGTGATCGCCGGCAACGTGGTGCGCTCGGTGCTGGAGGTCTGCGGCGTCACCGACATCCTGACCAAGAGCCTGGGCTCCAACAATCCCCACAACCTGCTGAAGGCCACCATAGACGGGCTGTCCCAGCTGCGCCAGCCGGCCGATATCATGGAAGAGCGCAACCGGGGCAAGGCCGGAGCCGTCCCAGCTGCGGCCCCCGAGGTCAAACCGCAGGCGGCCGAAGAGCCGAAACCGGAAGCCCCGGCAGCAGAAACACCGGCCGCAGTCTGATCGCGCGGCAGTCTTAAGCCAACAGTCTTTCATCATACCGCATACCGCCATAAAGGAAAATTAACGTGCCCAAAAAAATATTACGAATAACTCAGGTGCACTCCACCATCGACCGGACCGAAGTCCAGTACCGGACCATCAAGGCTTTGGGTATCCGCAAGCTTTATCACACGGTGGAGAAGACCGACACTCCGCAGATCCGGGGGATGGTAAAAAAGGTGGAGCATTTGCTAAAAGTTGAGGAGATTCAAGAAGGAGGCAGCCGCAAATGAAACTGGATCAGATCAAGCCCAACAAGGGCGCAGTCAAAAAAGCCAAGCGTAGAGGCTGCGGCACCGGGTCGGGCCACGGCGGCACTTCCACCAAGGGCCACAAGGGCCAGAAATCACGGGCCGGTTCCGGGGCCAGGGTCCCCTCCTGGTTCGAGGGCGGCCAGATGCCGTTGCAGCGCCGCCTGCCCAAGCGCGGCTTCACGGCTTTCGACAAGAAGACATTCCAGGTGGTCAACCTGACGGCGCTGGAGACCCAGGAAAAAGAGGTCACCCCCGAATCCATGTTCACCCTGGGCCTGGTCCGGAAGAAGAACCAGCCGGTCAAGATCCTGGGCAAGGGAGAACTCAAGAAAGCGCTGACGGTAAAAGCCCACGCCTTTTCGGCCTCGGCCCAGAAGTCCATCGAAGCCGCCGGGGGAAAGATCGAAGTGCTGAAAGTGCTCAGCAGCCACCGGACCGAATAAAAGACTTGACCATTCAGCCACAAAGGCACTAAGACACAAAAATAACTATTCACAATATTTGCGATTCACGATTTGGTTTGGTGCCTTGGTGTCTTGGTGGCGCTGAATAGTTACAAAAAGACTTAATTTAAATTTGGATGCTGACGATGTGGGAGAAAATCCAGAATATATTCCGGATCCCTGAACTGAGGCGGAGGATACTCTTTACCTTGGGAATCCTGGTGGTCTACCGGATCGGGGGGCATCTGCCCACAGCCGGGATCGACACCCAGGCCCTGGCCGAGTTCTTCCGGGCCCAGCGGGGCACCCTGTTCTCGATGTACGACCTGTTCGTGGGCGGCAACCTCTCCCGGGCCACCATCTTTGCCCTGGGGATCATGCCCTACATTTCGGCCTCCATCATCATGCAGCTTTTGGGCGCGGTGATCCCGTTCCTGGAAAAACTGCAGAAGGAAGGCGAGCAGGGCCGCAAGAAGATCACCCAGTACACCCGCTACGCCACCGTGGTGCTGGCCCTGTTCCAGTCATACGGCATTGCCATTTTCCTGGAATCCCTGGCCCCCAACGGCCTGGCGGTGGTGCCCAACCCCGGCTTCGGGTTCCGGATCCTGACCATGATCACCATGACCGCCGGCACCATCTTCGTGATGTGGCTGGGGGAAAAGATAACCGAGTTCGGCATAGGCAACGGCATCTCCATGATCATCTTCGTGGGCTGTCTGGACAGCATTCCCGGCGACCTGATCAGCACCTACACTTCGTTCCGGGGCGGCGAGCTTAACATCCTGGTGCTGGCCTTCATCGCCCTGCTGATGGTGGGGGTCACCGCCATCGTGGTGCTGATGACCCAGGGTTCCCGCAAGATCCCGGTGCAGTACGCCAAGAGGATAGTGGGCCGCAAGGTCTACGGCGGGCAGAGCACCTACATCCCGCTGGGCTTCAACACCGCCGGGGTCATCCCGATCATCTTCGCCCAGAGCGTGCTGGCCTTTCCCATGACCATCGTCACCTACATCAAGGCCGACTGGGCCCAGGGCCTGGCCGGACTGTTCGCCACCGGCTCCTGGCTCTACAATCTGCTCTACGCCTTTCTGATCATCGCCTTCGCTTATTTTTACACCGCCATCGTCATCAATCCGGCCGACCTGGCCGACAACATGAAGAAGTACGGCGGCTTCATTCCCGGGATCAGGCCCGGCTCCAAGACCGCGGAATACATCGAGCGGATCCTGACCCACATCACCCTGCCCGGCGCGGTGTTCTACGCGGCCATCGCCATCCTGCCCACCTTCCTGATGAGCGCCTTTCACATTCCGTTCTACTTCGGCGGCACCACCCTGCTGATCATCGTGGGCGTGGCCCTGGACACCCTGCAGCAGGTGGAATCCCATTTGCTGATGCGCCATTACGAGGGCTTCATCAAAAAGGGGAAGATCTCGGGCCGGGCCGGACGGATGTAATCACTTGAATAACCCGGCGAAAGTTGTGATGCTAATATGAGACTGGTCCTTTTAGGCGCCCCCGGTTCCGGCAAGGGAACCCAGGCCAAGCAGATCTGCCAGAAATTCGGCCTGCCCCACATTTCCACCGGCGACATCCTACGGCAGGCGGTCAAGGACGGAACCCCGCTGGGCCTGAAAGCCAAGGGGTTCATGGACCGGGGAGAACTGGTTCCCGACCACCTGATCCTGGACCTGATCAAAGAGCGCTTCAAGTCTCTGGATGCCCAACAGGGATTTTTGCTGGACGGTTTTCCCCGGACGGTGGCCCAGGCCCAGGGCTTGGAAGACTCTCTGACACAGCAAAACCTGAAGATCGATATAGCTTGTTCTTTAGATGTGGAGCGGGAGGAGCTGATAAAACGGCTGACCTCCAGAAGGATCTGCTCCGGCTGCGGGGCCATCTATAACCTGCTGTTCCAGTCCCCCGTAAAAGAAGGGATCTGCGACAAGTGCGGAGGCAAACTGGAGCAAAGGGTGGACGACCAGCGACAGACCGCGGAGAACCGGCTGGAAGTGTATCTTAAGCAGACCCAGCCGCTGCTGGAGTACTACAACTCCCGCAAACTGCTCAAGCAAATAGACGGCAATGCCGAGCCCGGCAAAGTATTTCAGGATGTCATCGCCGCGCTGCAGGAATATAAATGATCGCCATCCGGGAGGCTTGGGAGATCGACCGGATCAGGGCGGCCGGACAGGTGATCGCCGGTCTGTGGAAGGTCCTGGCCCCCAGGATCAGACCGGGGACAGCCACTTCCGAACTGGACAAACTGGCCTATGACTTCATAATCGACAATCAGGCGGAGCCGGCCTTCAAAGGCTACCGGGGCTATCCCGCCACCCTCTGCATTTCCATCAACCACGAAGTGGTGCACGGCATACCGAGGCCGGAACGGATCCTGCGGGAGGGCGACCTGGTGGGAATAGACGTGGGAACCTCAAAGAACGGGTACATCGCCGATGCCGCCCGCAGTTATTACGTCGGCGGGGCCCCTTCCCCGGAGATCCTAAAACTATTGGCCACCACCAAGCAGGCCCTGGAACTGGGCATCCAAAGCGCCCGTCCCGGATCCAAGGTCAGCGACATCTCCCGGGCCGTTCAGCAGGCGGCGGAGTCCGCCGGTTTTTCCGTGGTGCGCGACCTGTGCGGCCACGGGGTGGGCCAGAAACTGCACGAAGAGCCGGAGATACCGAATTACGTCAAATCCGGTTCCAGCCCGGCGCTGGCAGAGGGAATGGTGCTGGCCATAGAGCCGATGATCAACGCCGGGGGCCACCAGGTAAAGTTCCTGTCCGACGGCTGGACAGTGGTCACCGCCGATTCCAGCCTCTCCGCCCATTTCGAGGACACGGTGGTGGTCACCGCCGGCCAACCGCTGATAGTAACCCGGTAATATAAACTCCAACAATTAAGATCCGATAAAAAATGGCCAAACAAGAGGGGATACAGGTCGAAGGAACCGTGCTGGAAAACCTTCCCAATGCCACCTTCCGGGTGGAGCTTCCCAACGGCCATAAGATCCTGGCCCATATCTCGGGCAAGATGCGGATGCACTTCATCAAGATCCTGCCCGGAGACAAGGTGACCCTGGAACTGTCTCCCTACGACCTGACCCGGGGCCGGATCATATACCGCTTCAAATAAAAATCCCAGATAATAAAAAACTTAAGGATATATTCCCATGAAAGTCAAGGCATCGGTCAAGGTGATCTGCGAGCACTGCAAGCTGATCAAGCGCAAGGGCGTGCTGCGGGTGGTCTGCAAGAACCCCCGCCACAAACAGCGCCAGGGTTAAACCCGTTCCCAAGCCAATCAATTACACAGTTATTTTTAAGAGAGGATAAAAAGTGGCCAGAATCGCTGGTGTGGATTTACCCCGGGAGAAAAGGGTGGAGATAGGCCTGACCTATATCTTCGGCCTGGGCCGGAGTTCGGCCAAAAAGATACTGATGTTGGCCAAGGTGGACCCCAACAAACGGGTCAAGGACCTAAGCGACGACGAAGTGGGCCGCCTGCGCAGCATCATCGAACAGGAGTTCAAGGTGGAGGGCAACAAGCGGACCGAGGTCAGCCTGGCCATCAAGCGTTTGGTGGAGATCGGCAGCTACCGGGGGGTCAGGCACCGCAAGGGCCTGCCGGTGCGGGGCCAGCGCACCAAGACCAACGCCCGCACCCGCAAGGGACCGCGCAAGGGCGCCATCGTCAAGAAAAAAGCCCCCGGCAAGAAGTAGCCCAAACCCCGGTTGCCGCATTAAAGCGGACCGGTCAAAAGAAATGCTCCCGGTCCCCGCAATAGGGGCCGGCCAGAGATAAAAGATTTTACCGAAAAGAGGGAAAATGGCGGAAGAGAAAAAGCAGGTCAAGAAAAAAGAAAAGAAGATCGAATCTTCAGGCATCGCCCACATCCAGGCCACCTTCAACAACACCATCGTCACCATCACCGACAAGAGCGGCAACGTCATCTCCTGGGCCTCGTCGGGGAAGGCCGGATTCAAGGGCTCGCGCAAATCAACCCCCTTCGCCGCCCAGATGGCGGCCGAGAACTGCGCCAAGACCGCGGTCTCGCTGGGGATGCAGCGGGTGGAGGCCTGGGTCAAGGGCCCGGGCGGCGGACGGGAATCCGCCATCAGGTCGCTCCAGTCCTCGGGCCTGGCCGTGACCGTGATCCGCGACGTGACCCCGGTGCCCCACAACGGCTGCCGGGCCCCCAAGAAGCGCCGGGTCTAAACCAGGGCCAATGCCAAACGGGAACAGACATTCGGAAAGTAATTTTTTAGGAGGTTTTTAAATATAAATGGCAAGATATACTGCTGCCAGGTGTAAGTTGTGCCGCCGCGAGGGAGCCAAGTTGTTCCTAAAGGGCGAAAGATGCAACACCAAGAACTGCGCCTTTGACAAGAGGCCCTATGCCCCGGGCGAGCACGGCAAGGACCGGATGCGCAAGCCCACCGGTTACGCCATCCACCTGAGGGAAAAACAGAAGGTCCGCCGGATCTACGGCATCCTGGAACGCCAGTTCCGCAACTATTTCGAGAAGGCCTCCAGCATGAAGGGGGTCACCGGCGAGAACCTGCTGTCACTGCTGGAACGCCGGCTGGACAACATCGTCTTCCGGATGGGGCTGGCCCCATCCCGCTCGGCCGCCCGCCAGCTGGTCAATCACGGGCATTTTCTGGTCAACGACAAGGTCGTCAATATTCCATCCATCCTGCTGCGCCCCGGCGACACCATCGAGGTCAAAACCAAGAGCAAGGACAATGTGATCATTGCCGGCGCCCTGGAAGCGACCAAAGGGCGGACCCCCGTGCCCTGGCTGGAGCTCAACAAGGAGAAACTCTCGGGCAAGCTGGTCAACATCCCCACCAGGGACAGCATCGGGATGCAGATCAACGAACAGCTGATCGTGGAGTTGTACTCCAAGTAATGCCGAAAGGATCCTATTTAAAAAGCCGTTATTAACATAATACAGCTTTCTTTGACAAGGCTTTAAAAGGGTCCTCATTCGGGAAGCCTCGCTCGGTTCAAGCGGTTTGGGCCGGGTTCAATTTCAAAACTTTTGGAGGCAATTATGAGATGGAATACCCTGCAGATGCCCAAGAGCATCGTGATAGACGAAGCAACTTACGGACCCAATTACGGTAAATTCATTGCCGAGCCCTTGGAACGGGGTTACGGCCTGACCTTAGGCAACGCCCTGCGCCGGGTGCTGCTGTCATCCATCCCCGGGGCGGCCATCATGGCGGTCAAGATCGAGGGCGTGCTCCACGAGTTCTCCACCATCCCGGGCGTGGTGGAAGACGTCACCGAGATAATCCTGAACATCAAGAAAATTAAGCTCCGCCTGCATTCCGAACATCCCAAGGTCCTGTATCTCAAGGCTTCGGGCAAGGGCGAGGTCAAGGCCTCCCAGATTGAATCCGACGCCGAGGTGGAGATCCTGAACCCCGAACAGCACATCGCCACCCTTTCCGAGGACGGGGTGTTCAAGCTGGAACTGACCGTGGATCACGGCCGGGGCTATGTGCCGGCCGAGGTCTTCCGCAAATCATTCAACACCATCGGGCTGATCCCGGTGGACGCCATCTTCTCGCCGGTCTCCCGGGTCAACTTTTTGGTGGAGAACTGCCGGGTGGGCGAGCGCACCGACTATGACCGCCTGATCCTGGAGGTCCACACCAACGGCTCGGTGAAGCCCGATGTGGCGGTATCCCAGGCCGCCAAGCTGCTGCGCGACCACCTGACCCTGTTCCGCTCCTTCGGTGAAGACGGCGAAGAGGGCAAGGTCGAGGGCCTGGACGACGACATGGTGAAGATGCGGGACATGCTGATGAAGCCGGTGGAGGAGCTGGAGCTCTCGGTGCGCTCGGCCAACTGTCTGCGGGCCAACAATATCTTCACCCTGGGCGATCTGGTGCAGAAGACCGAAAGCGAAATGCTTAAATACCGGAACTTCGGCCGCAAGTCGCTGGCCGAGCTCTCGGTGATCTTAAAGAACATGAGCCTGACCTTCGGGATGAAGGTGGACCAGTATACCGACGCCAAGAAGAAGAAGGCCTGATAAACTACGGACGGACAGGCATCGGACATTATCGACATTAGTAGACATTGGTTTCTCTGGTTAAAGATAGAACTAAAATTTTTGAGATAGGGTAAACATACATGCGACACCGCAAAGACACCTTAAAACTGAGCCGCAGCCATTCCCACCGCCGGGCCCTGATGTCCAATCTGGTGACATCGCTGTTCAAATACGAAAAGATACAGACCACCTTCCCCAAGGCCCAGGCCTCCAAGCGGGTGGCCGAGCACCTGATCTCCGTCTCCAAGCAGAACGACCTGGCCGCCATCCGCCAGGTGGGCCGGGTGGTCAAGGACAAGGATGTCCTAAAGAAGCTGTTCCAGGTGATCATGCCCCGGATGAAGGACAAGAACTCCGGCTTCATTACCGTCACCAAGCTATGGCTGCGCAAGGGCGATGCCGCCCTGCTGTGCCTGATGGAGCTCTACGGCGCCCCGGCCAAGGCCAAGCTGGTTGAAGGCGAGAAGAAGGAAAAGGAAAAGAAGATCCACAAGCCGGCCAAGAAACAGCCTGGCAAGAAGGTCAAGACAGAAGGCAAGCCCAAAGAGGAAAAGAAACCCGCCTCCGCCAAGACTTCTGTGGACAAGGTAGAGAAGAAAACAGAGAAAAAGGCCGAAGTAAAGAAGTAGTTTTTTTAAGTTGATTTAAAGAGCGCAAGGTTTAGAAATAAGCCTTGCGCTATTTTTGTTTTTTGTGTATTATTAATAGCGATATCGTTCACGGTCTCGTAAATATAAAACAGAGCTTATTCATGCGTACTCCAATAAAAAACATAATAATTTTAGCTCTAGTTCTGACACTCCTCCCTGCCCTGGTACAGGCCCAGGTCAAAGGCATGTGGGTGGTGCGCTACTCCCTGACCAGCCCGGCCAGCGTCAAGAAGATCGTCCGCTCGGCCCGGCAGGCCGGCATCACCGATCTGTTCGTCCAGTTCTTCGCCAAGGGCGAGGCCTACTACAATTCCCAAAACCTGCCCACCGCCGCCTGCGTCTCCAAGGACTTCGACCCCCTTGCCCTGATGCTGAAGGAATGCAAGGCCAGCGGCATCAAGATGCACGCCTGGATCAACGTCTACTTCATCTGGTCCTCCGAGGCGGACCCCAAGGACCGGAGGCATGTCTATTACAAGGGCAAGGGGTGGTTCGCCGCCGATTCAGAGGGACGTTCGTTAAAGGATTACAGTCAGAAAGAACTGGACCGGAAAGGCCTGGAAGGGGTCTATCTTTCAGCGGCCAGCCCCGAGGTCAAGGAGTATCTTCGGGAGCTGGTGAGGGAGATCCTCTTCAAATACGATGTGGACGGCATCCACCTGGACTATGTGCGCTACGGCAACCTTAACTATTCCTACGACCTCTCCAGCCGCAACGCCTTTTACAGCCAGTATAAGGTTGACCCCATGGCCTTCTTCACCGGGGATCCCGGCCTAAAGCCCTACTGGGATACCTGGTACCAGTGGCGGATGTACAACATCTCGGACCTGGTCTCCCAGCTGAAGATGGACATCGTCAAGTTCAACCCCTGGGTCAAGCTCTCGGCTGCGGTCAAGCCCGACCCCGACGAGGCCCGGGCCGGTTTTGGCCAGGACTGGCCCAACTGGTTGCTGAACCGCTGGGTGGACTTTGTGGTGCTGATGGATTACTCCAAAGACACTCCCACCGTCCTGCGGCTGGCCCAGAAATCGGTGCGCTACAAGGGGGCGGGACAGGTCTACGTGGGGCTGGGGGCCTGGCGCGACAGCATGGAGGGCATCATGGAGAAGACCAGGGAACTGCGGCGGGCGGGCATCAACGACATCGTGCTGTTCTCCTACGACGGCCTGGCCCAGCGGGGGATAAGCTTTGAGGAGCTTAAGGACAGGGGCTTCTGATAGCAAACGGTAAACTGTGAATCGTGAATTGTAAAGGGGAATAGTTTTATGAACAAGCAGAAAACACTTAAATGGCTGAACCTGGCGCTGTTTGCGCTGTTTGCCGTCCAGGCGGTGACCGGGGCGCTGGCCTTTACCGGATTGCTGGAGAACGCCGAGGCCGCCGGGGAGGTGCATGAGTATGCCGGGCTGGCCATGGTCCTTGTTGTCCTGGCGCATCTGTGGCTCAACTGGGGCTGGGTGAAACTAAACTTCCTTAAGAAACGGGGTTAAATAGCCACAGAAAGCACATAAATCACATAGGGTTTAAATAAATTAGTTTTGTGTATTTTGTGCCTTTTGTGGTTAAAATAAAAAACTGTGTACACAGGGAGCTGTATGAGCCAGATACGACGCCTGTTTGAAGAGGATCTTGACCGCTATGTCAACATCGTGGCCGAGGCCTATCCCGGGTTCAAGATCGTCACGCCCGAGGACAAGCAAAAACTCAAGGAACGTTTGGTAAAACACCAGGAGGATGATCCCGGAGTCAGTTTCTGGGGGCTTTTCCGCGACGAGAAAATGCTGGGCGGGATGCGGCTGCACGACCTGAACCTGCAAATGTATGAGACCCAGATCAAGGCCGGCGGGGTGGGCATGGTGGCGGTGGACCTGCTCCACAAAAAGGAAAAGATCTGCCGGGAGATGATCGCCTACTTTCTGGAACACTACCGCCAGAAGGGTTACAATCTGGCCACGCTGTATCCCTTCCGCCCGGACTTTTACAAGAAGATGGGATTTGGCTACGGCACCCGGGCCTTTCAGTTCAGGACCAGGCCCGATCAGCTGCCCAAGGGAAGCACCAAGAGCCATGTCAAACGGCTGGAAACCGGCGATCTCAAGGAATATCTGGCCTGCGCCCGGCAGTTCGGCCGGGAGCATCACGGGATGATGGAGAAGACCCAGGCCGAGGCCGAGGGCCTGCTGAAAAGCCCGGATTCCAAGGTTTACGGCTATAAGAAGGCCGACCAGGTATTGGGGTATCTGACCTTTTCCTTTAAACCGGCCGACGCCAATTTCCTGCAGACCGAGATGGTGGTGCGGGAATTAGTTTATCAGGATCCGGAGGTCCTCATGGAACTGATGACCTTCCTGCACAGCCAGGCCGACCAGATAAAGCAGGTGGTCTTCATCACCCAGGATGAGCACCTGAACTGGCTGTTCGGGGACATCCGTGACGGCTCGGAGAACCTGATCCCGCCGCTGTTCCAGCAGACCGCCAACGCCGGTTACGGGATGATGTACCGGTCGCTCAATACCAGAAGGCTGCTGGAAGAGATGAAAGGACATAGTTTCGGGGAACAAAACTGCAAACTGAAACTTAACATCGCCGACAGTTTCCTGCCGGCCAATGCCGGGGCGCTGGTGGCCCAGGTGGAGTTCGGCTCCCTGACCATATCAGACGAGCAGGAATACGACGCGGAGGTCTGGCTGGACGTCCCTGAATTCTCTTCCCTGCTGATGGGGGCGGTGGATTACAAAACACTTCACCGTCTGGGCCTGTCCCGGATCTCCGATCCGGCCTATTTGAACACGGTGGACCGGATATTTAGGGCCCAAAACAAGCCCATCTGCTATACCTATTTTTAACCGTAAACCCGGTGCTAAAAGGCCCCGTCAAATAGTTTGACAGGGCCTTGTTTTATGCTTGAATGCAGGGTTGGATTGTGATAAAATAAAATTTCGGAATGAGTGAAATCCGGCTTAAATCCTTGACATTCATAATACAAACAAAGGAACTATTTTGCAACTAGGAATCATCGGCCTGCCCCAGTCGGGCAAGACAACGATCTTCAACGCCCTGACCAAATCCTGCATCAAAGAGGGTGAATACTCCACCGGCTGCGATGTCCACATGGGAGTGGTCAAGGTGCCGGACCCCCGGCTGGACAAGCTGACTGCCATGTTCAACCCCAAGAAGAAGGTCCCGGCCACCATCACCTATGTGGACATCGGCGGCATGGCCAAGGGGGTCTCCGATTCCGGGGGCCTGGGCACCGAGTTCCTGACCCAGATGCACAAGGTGGACGCCATGATCCTGGTGCTGCGCGGCTTCGCCGACGCCTCCGGCGCCCCATCCCCGGTGGATGATTACCAGACCATTGCCACCGAGCTGCTGCTGTCCGACCTGTCCATGGTGGAGCGGCGGATCGAGCGGGTCAAAATAGACATTAAAAAGGTAAAACGGCCGGAGCTGGACAAGGAACTGGCGATCCTGGATAAATGCCGGGTCCACCTGGAGGCCGAAAAGCCGCTTCACATGCTGGACCTTTTCCCGGAAGAATCCAAGGCCCTCCGCAGTTTCCAGCTTCTGACCGAGAAGCCGCTGCTGCCGGTGCTGAACTACGGGGAAGGGGTGGATTTTGTTGCTTTGCAGAGCGCCTTGTCCTCGGCCAGCAGCCAGGAAGCCACCGCCCTGTGCGGGGCCATCGAGATGGACATCGCCCAGATGTCGGACGAGGAGGCCAAAGAATTTCTGGCCGAAATGAAGATCGCCGAGCCGGCCTTGAACAAGATGATCCGCACCTCGTACCGGCTGCTGGGCCAGATCTCCTTTTTCACCGTGGGCGAGGACGAGTGCCGGGCCTGGACCATTCCCTTAAACACCAAGGCCCCCCAGGCGGCCGGGACCATCCACTCCGACCTGGAACGGGGGTTCATCCGGGCCGAGACGGTCTCCTACGACCACCTGACCGAGGTAGGCACCTACGCCGCCGCCCGGGAAAAGGGCTATGTTAGACAGGAGGGCAAGGAGTACATAGTCAAGGACGGGGACGTGATCAACATCAAGTTCAATGTCTGATCCTTCGATAGGCCAGGCACGGCGCCAACCACTTCGACAAGGCTTCGGCTTACTCAGCCGGGCCGCTCAGTGCAGCGCTCAGGATGACATGTAAAACCATGAAGACAGGCTTCGTTCAATTCAACCCGGCTTTCGGCCAGGTAACTAAAAATCTAAGCACCATACACCGGCTGGTCTCCTCAGTCAAGGCCGACCTGCTGGTGCTGCCGGAGCTGTGCCTGTCCGGTTACAATTTCGTTTCCAAGGACGAGGTCCGGCAGTTATCGGAAACTTCCGAAGGGCCTTCCATCAAAGCCTTGAAACTGCTGTCAAAGAAAACGGGGACCATTCTGGTGGCGGGATTCGCCGAGCAGGCCGGGAACAAGATATTTAACTCGTCCATCCTGATCCGTCCTTCGGGCAAGACCGACATCTACCGCAAGACCCATCTTTTCTGGAACGAGAAAAAGTGGTTCGCCCCGGGCGATACCGGTTTCAAGGTCTTCCGGGCCGGACAAGTGAAGATCGGGATGATGATCTGCTACGACTGGTTCTTCCCCGAGGCTGCCCGCAGTCTGGCTCTTAATGGCGCCCAGATCATCTGCCATCCGGCCAACCTGGTACTGCCTTATTGCCCAAGATCCATGCCGGTGAGGGCGCTGGAGAACAAGGTCTTCACCATCACCGCCAACCGGACGGGCCGGGAAAAGCGGGGCCGGCATGACCTGAACTTCATAGGACAGAGCATAATGGCCGGCCCTGATCAAAGCATTTTGGCCAAGGCTCCCGTGAAAAACGAGGCCGTGAGGGTGGTTGACATCGACCCCAAAGTAGCAGATAATAAGAGGGTGACGCCGCTAAACCACCTGTTCCTCGATAGATGCCCGGAATATTATGTTTGAAAAGTTAGAAATGTTGAAATCATCGCTCTGTGGCAAAAAAGATATCTGACATAGGCGAGTTCGGCCTGATAGACCGGATAAAAAAGACCGCAGGCATGGTCCCCAGGAACAGCCGGGTCCTATTGGGTATAGGTGATGATGCCGCTCTTTTAAAACTGTCCCCGGGCAAAATATGCGCCGTCACCACCGACACCATGGTGGAAGGGGTTCACTTTGACCTGAGCTACACTTCCTTCTTTGACCTGGGATACAGGACCATGGCGGCCAACCTTTCCGACATTGCGGCCATGGGGGGGAACCCTATGATGGCGTTGGTCACCTTGGCGCTTCCTGCAAAAACCAGCGTCAAGCAAATAGACCAACTATATGCCGGAATGCAAGCGCTGGCAAAAAAACCCGGGGTCGTCATCGCCGGGGGCGACATCGTCAAAAGCCGGGAGCTTTCGATCACGCTG